>NZ_JAUF01000010.1:0-196345 GCF_000585455.1 Microbacterium sp. MRS-1 | reverse complement strand
CCCCGTGAGGTCACGACGGGCGCGATCGACCTGCCAGTCCTTCATGCCGAGTCGAGCCGCGAGTGACGCGGACGACTCTCGGATGCCGGCGACGCGCGCCATCGTTCGCAGCTTCGAGGCGATCGCGGCAACGAGCGGCACCGGATCGGCGCCGCTGGCGAGGGCGTGGCGAAGAGCCACGAGAGCATCGCCGTAGCGGCCGGCGATGGCGGTGTCGGCGACCGTGAACGCCGAGGTCTCCACGCGGCCGCCGTAATACCGCTCGACGATCTGCTCGGTGATGTCGCCGGGCACGTCGGAGATGAGCTGCTGGCAGGCCGCGGCGAGCTCGGTGAGGTCGTCGGAGAATGCGCCCACGAGCGCGCGGAGAGCAACCGGCGCGATCTTCTTGCGCGCCGTCTGGAACTCCCCGGCTGCGAAGTCGAAGCGGTCGGAGTCGCGCTTGACGGCCGGGCACGCGATCTCGATGCCGCCACCGGTACCGGATCGGATCGCATCGAGCAGCTTCTTGCCGCGCACGCTGGAACCGGTGTGGCGGAGCACCACCGTGGCGCCGTCCTGGGGGGCCTCGATGTAGGCGAGGGCCTCGGTCAGGAAAGCGTCGGAGCACTTCTCGACGCCTCCGACGCGCACGAGCCGCGGCTCGCCGAACAGCGACGGCGACGTGAGTGTCAGCAGGCTTCCGGAGGTGTAGTCGTCGGCCCGCAGGTCGGAGACCTCCAGGCTCGCATCCTCCGCGCGGAGGAACTCGCGGATGCCGGCGGTCGCCCGCTCCGCGCAGACGTCCTCCGGTCCCGACACCAGAACAACGGGGGCAGGCTGCGGCGACCGCCAGGAGATCTGCGGGATCGCCGACGCGGTGCGCGCGCCTCCACGAGAGGCGGGACGACGCGGCGCGGAAGGCATGAACACCAGCCTACCGACGGCTTGTGACACCGAGGCAGCGCTCGGCCGCAGCTCACGGAGATCCCTTCTCGTGCCACAGCCGCACACTCGACGCTTCCGTCCACAGCATGAGGAGACCTTCCACGTCGGTGCGGGCCAGCCGCGCACCCAAGGACTCGAGCATCGCGAGGGTCTCGCTTCGCGGATGCCCGTAGGTGTTCGCTCCGACCGAGATCAACGCCACCGCGGCACGGAGCCGTCCGTACAGCCGCGGTTCCTGGTCGGCGCTGCCGTGGTGCGAGACCTTCACGATCGTGTAGGCGGCGCGCAGGGATGCCGTCGCCATCAGGCGCCGCTGACCCTCGGCAGAGAGGTCACCCAGCATCAGCATCGGAGGCACGGTCGGGCCGGCGATGTCGATCACGACGCTGCCGTCGTTTCCTGCGGCGGTGCGCGGCTGCGGCCACAGCACGCGCCAGCGGGCATCGCCGAGGGTGCCGGTCATCCCCGCGTCGGCACGGACGAGGTGGGCTCCCGCGTCGCTCAACCGGGCCAGTGTGCGTTCGTCGTCGGGCGCACCTGTCGGTCCGTGCAGAACGGTGTCGACGCGGCCGGCGACCGCGCGCGTTCCTCCGTCGTGGTCGTGGTCGAAATGGGTGAGGACCAGAAGGTCCACCCGGTCCACACCGAGCGTCTCCAGGCAGCTCGTGAGCGCCTGCGGATCGGGGCCGGTATCCACGAGCGCGACGCGACCGGCGGCGCGGATCGCGATCGCATCGCCCTGGCCGACGTCGCACACCGCGATCGACCAGGCGACGGGAAGGCGGGCGCGAAGACCGACCTGCGCGGCGGGACCGGTTGCGGGCACGACGACCGCGGTGACGGCCAGGACCACGACTGCGGCGACCCGAGCCGATCGCGGTGTGCGCAGCAGCAGGACGACCACGGCCGCGCTGGCAAGGGTCAGGGCGGCCAGGCCCCCGACGCCCTCGGGCCACCAGATCGCGCTGCCCGGCAGGGTGCTGAGTGTCGTGGCGGTGGCGGCGATCCAGGCTGCCGGCACCCAGGCGAGCGCCGCGAGTCCCGCACCCAGGAGGGGGATGCCGGCGCACAGGCAGGCGGCGAGCCCCAGAACGGTGCCCACCGGCGCGGCCGGCGCGGCGAGCATGTTCGCCGCCACACCGTAGATCGACACCTGGGGCGAGATCAGCACGATGATGGGGCCGCACGCGAGCTGAGCGGACAGCGGCACGGCGACGAAAAGGGCGAGTGTGCGCGGCATCCACCGCGAGAGGCCATCTGCGAGGGGCCCGGCGAGGACGAGAAGCGCGGCGGTGGCGGCGACCGAGAGGGCGAACCCGATCGAGCGCGACAGCCACGGGTCGAGCAGGAGCAGGAGGACGATGGATGCCGTCAGCAAGGAGAGCCCCGCCCCGGTGCGGCCCAGCAGCAGGCCCAGCATGGCGATGGCGGCCATCGTCGCCGCGCGGATGACGCTCGGCTCCGGCGAGACGAGGATCACGAACGCGACGAGGGTGCCGAGGCCTGCGATCACCCGGAGGGCGCGGCGCGCTCCGCACAGGGCCGCCAGCGCGAAGGCGATCCCGACGACCAGGGCGCAGTTGGCCCCGCTCACGGCAGTGAGGTGCGACAGCGAAGAGGACTTCATCGCCGCATCGAGCCCGTCCGAGACTCCCGAGGTGTCGCCGACCGCGAGACCCGCGATGAGGCCGCCGCCGGGATCGGGGAGCCCGGTCGTGACGGCGCTCAGTCCGTGGCGCAGGAGCGAGGCGAGAGCGAACACTCCCGTCGGTGCGGCGATGAGCGTCGGCGTCGCGGACGCGTCGACGACGAGGACGGCCCGTTCGCCGGGGCCCGCGGCCCATGCCGTTCCGGTCAGGCTCACGCGGGCGCCGAGATCGAGTCCCGGCGGGATGTCGCCGGTGCGTACGAGCACCGGCACCGGTGTCGTGATCGTGGTTTCTCCGTAGGCGAGCCGCTGCAGCACGGCGTCGAATCGCCAGCCGGCCGCGCCGCGTTCGATCTTGCCGACCGCGACGACGTCGACCGTCAGCGCACGGCCCCCGGCGATCTCGGCCGCCGCAACGGCTCCGCGAGCAGGCAGCGCGGAGGCGACGTGCGAGGCGACCCCCGCCGCGACGGCCAGGACGATGGCGACCAGGGCGAGCGCAGGAGCGATGCGCCCCGCCCGGAACGCAGCGGAGCGTCGCCGCCGGTGCACCAGCGCGAGGACGACCACGAGTGCGCTCGACCAGAGCAGCGCGGACGCGGATGCCGCGGCATCCGCCGTGCCGGTGACGACCCCGGCGGTCACCCACGCACCGGCGGCGACGGGCACGAGGCGCACGTCCCGGCGTCGCAGGGAGCGGCCGCCCCGGCCGGCTCGGGTCGGCTGAGGTGTCGTCGCTGCGGTGCCGGTCACACCGTCACCAGGTCGCGGAGGCCGGCGAGCATCTTCTCGCCGATGCCGGGAACCGACAGCAGATCGTCGACGCTGGTGAACCGGCCGTTCTCCTCGCGCCACGCGATGATGCGCTCTGCGATCGCGGGTCCGACGCGCGGAAGCGTGTCGAGGGCGGCGACGTCGGCGGTGTTGAGGTTCACGCGTCCGTCACCGCTGACGGGTGCGCCGGTGGACGACGCCTCCCCCACCTCCGGCACCTGCACCTGCTCGCCGTCTACGAGAGGTCGCGCCAGATTGACCGCCGTGCGATCGGCGGTGTCCGTGAACCCGCCCGCCGCGGAGACCACATCGACGACGCGCGCTCCGCCGTCGAGGCGGTAGAGCCCGGGGCGCTCCACGGCACCCGACACGTGCACGTAGAGCGCTGCGGCCGAGATCTCGACGGGCGCCACCGCGACGCCGGTGTCGGCGGTGGCCACCGAGCGGACGAATCCCACCGCGACCGCGATCGCCGCGGCGGCCAGCACCAGCACCAGGGCCGCACCGGTGCCGACGCGCCGCCGACGCGCGCGATGCGCGTCGGCGGCGGTGCGCGGTGCGTGATCGATGCCGGGCGGACTCACCTCCACACCGTGCCATCGGCGCACCGCCAGGCTCAGCGCCCGCGCGGCATCCGTGGACGAGCGGCCGCCGCCGCCCTCATGGGGAGGAGACTACGCGGTGGTGAAGCTGACGACCTTGGGAGCGCGGACGACGACGCGCGCGATCTCGCGTCCGACGAGTGAGCGCACGACCTTCTCGTCCGCGCGCGCCAGCGCCTCCAGCTCGTCGGCCGAGATGCGCGCCGGCACCGTCAGCGTGCCGCGCACCTTGCCGTCGATCTGCACGACCGCGGTGACCGACTCCTCGACCAGCAGCGTCGGATCGGCCTGACGCCAGGTGGCGAGACCCACGAACGGCTCGTAACCGAGCTGCTCCCACATCTCCTCGGCCGTGTGCGGAGCGAACAGGTCGAGGACCATCGCGATCGCCTCGGCGGCCTCGCGGACGGCAGGGTCGCCCGCCCCGGCGGGGCCGTCGATCGTCTTGCGCGTCGCGTTGACGAGCTCCATCAAGCGGGCGACGACGACGTTGAACTTGGTCTGCTCGATCAGCGCCGGGGCGTCGGCCCACAGACGATGGGTGACACGGCGAAGCGCCTGGTCTCCCTCGGCCCACACGACGTCCGGAGCGCTGGTCACCTCATGCGCGATGCGCCAGGCGCGCGCCAGGAACTTCGCGGCTCCCGTCGTCGAGACATCGCTCCAGTCCTTGTCGTCCTCCACCGGACCGGCGAAGGCGAGCGCGACCCGCAGGGCGTCGGCACCGTGGGCGTTCAGCTCGTCCTGGAAGAGCACGAGGTTGCCCTTGCTCTTGCTCATCTTGGCGCCGTCGAGGATGACCATGCCCTGGTTGATGAGGTGGGAGAACGGCTCGGTGAACTCGACGAGGCCCATATCGAACAGCGCCTTCGTGATGAAGCGCGCGTACAGCAGGTGCAGGATGGCGTGCTCGACGCCGCCGATGTAGAAGTCCACCGGACCCCATCGGTCGGCGTCCTTCGAGGAGAACGCCTTCGTCGTGTCGCCCGGTGACAGGAACCGCAGGAAGTACCAGGAGCTGTCGACGAACGTGTCCATCGTGTCGGGGTCGCGCAGGGCCGGCTCGCCCGTCTCGGGGTCGACGGTCTCCACCCATCCGGTCGCGGCGCCCAGCGGAGAAGAGCCCTTCGGCGTCAGGTCGAGGCCCTCCATGGCCGGCAGCTCGACGGGCAGCTGCTCGTCCGGCACGGGCACGATGCGCCCATCGGCGGTGTGCACCATCGGGATCGGCGTGCCCCAGTAGCGCTGGCGTGAGATGAGCCAGTCGCGGAGGCGATAGGTCTTCGCGGCGCGACCGGTTCCGGCGGCCTCGAGCTGCTCGATGGCCCGGGCGATGGCGTTGCGCTTGCTCAGTCCGTCGAGGGGGCCGGAGTTCATCATCCGGCCGTCGCCCGTGAGCGCCACGCCGGTCTTCGCCGGGTCGATCTCGTCGATGCCCGGAGCACCCGGATCGATCGGCACGCCCTCGGCATCCAGTTCGATCACCGGGATCGCGCCGGTCACGGGGGCTGTCGTGTCGACGACCACCTTGACGGGCAGATCGAACGCACGGGCGAAGTCGAGGTCGCGCTGATCGTGGGCGGGAACCGCCATGACGGCGCCGTGGCCGTAGCCGGCGAGAACGTAGTCCGCGGCCCAGATGGGCAGCCGCTCCCCCGTGACCGGGTTGACCGCGTACCGCTCCAGGAACACGCCGGTCTTCGGGCGGTCGGCGGTCTGCCGGTCGATCTCGCTCGTCTTCTGCACGGTGTCGAGGTAGTCCTGGAAGCGCATGCGTGCCTCCGGGGATGCCGAGGCTACGAGCTCCGCGGCGAGGTCGGAGTCCGGGGCGACGACCATGAACGTCGCGCCGTAGAGGGTGTCGGGGCGCGTCGAGAACACGGTGATCTTGTCGGCGCGGCCTTCGATCTCGAAGTCGATGTCGGCGCCGACGGAGCGTCCGATCCAGTTGCGCTGCATCTGCAGCACCTTGTGCGGCCAGAAGCCCTCGAGCTGATTCAGGTCGTCGAGCAGGCGGTCGGCGTACTCAGTGATGCGGAAGAACCACTGGGTGAGCTTCTTCTTGACGACCACGGCGCCGCTGCGCTCCGATGTCCCGTCGGGCAGCACCTGCTCGTTGGCGAGCACGGTCTGGTCGACCGGGTCCCAGTTGACGAGCGCATCCTTGCGGTACGCGAGGCCCTTCTCATAGAGCCGCTGGAAGAGCCACTGGTTCCAGCGGTAGTACTCCGGGTCGGAGGTGTGCAGTACGCGCGACCAGTCGAACGAGACGCCGTACTGCTGCATGCTGGAGCGCTGCTGCGCGATGTTGCCGTAGGTCCAGCCGCGCGGCTCGACGCCGCGCTTGATGGCGGCGTTCTCGGCGGGCAGGCCGAAGCTGTCCCAGCCGATCGGGTTGAGCACGTTGTACCCGCGGTGACGCCAGAAGCGCGCAACGATGTCGGAGTAGAGGTAGTTCTCCGCGTGCCCCATGTGCAGGTCGCCCGACGGGTAGGGGAACATCGCGAGCACGTACTTTCGCGGGCGGGTGTCGTCTTCACCGCCGGCGCGGAACGGGTCCTTCTCGGCCCAGATGCGCTGCCACTTTTCCTGCACGGCGTGCACGTCGTACGGTCCGTTCTCGGCGGCGGTGGCGATGTCTGTGGGGCTGCTCATGGGAAGGGGAAGACCAATCTGAAAGCTCGGGAACGCACGAAAGGCGTCCTTCCAGGTTAGCGGACCCGTCCTACCATCCCGGCGGCAGATTCGCACCCAGCGCGGCGAGGGGGCCGCGGGCTTTGAGCCCGACCTCGGCGACCTCCTCTTCGGGATCGGAGAGCCAGGTGATGCCGCCGCCGGCACCGACGTATGCGCCGTGCGGTCGCAGCACGATCGATCGGATCGTCATCGCCAGGTCGGCGCGACCGTCGGTGCCGACCCAGCCGAAGCACCCCGCGTAGATACCCCGGCCTGCCCCCTCCAGCGCGGACAGGATCGTCATCGCCGACAGCTTCGGCGCCCCCGTCATGCTCCCCGCAGGGAAGGCGGCGTCCAGCAGGTGTCCGAGGGTGGCGTCGGGCAGAAGCTGGCCCGCGACGGTGCTGACCAACTGGTGGACCGCCGTATACGACTCCACCTCGAGCAGACGTTCGGCGCGGACCGTCCCCGGCCGGCACACCCGCTGCAGGTCGTTGCGCATCAGGTCGACGATCATGACGTTCTCGGCCCGCTCCTTCACACTGTCGACGAGCGCGCGACGCAGCGCGGCGTCATCGTCGGCGTCGCGGCCGCGCGGCCGGGTGCCTTTGATCGGGTGCGTGCGCACCACGCCGCCTGTGACCTCGAGGAAGCGCTCGGGACTCGCGCTGAGCAACGCGGTGTCGCCGCTGCGGATGATCCCACCGTGGTGTGCGGGCAGCGCGTCGCGCAGCGCGAGATAGGTGGAGACGGGATCGAAGGGTGTGGATGCCGCGACCGTGAACCGCGTCGTCAGGCAGAGCTGGTAGGCGTCGCCGGCCCGGATCGCGTCTCGGCACTGCGCGATGAGCGCCCGATACTCCTCCGGCGTCTGGCGGGCCGATGCGATGGGGGCCGGATGGCGTGGGGCGGCGCGGCGGCGCGACGCCGCACGCGAAGCCGACGACCGTGCGCCCTCCACCGCGTCGGCGAGGGCCTCGCCGCGGCCGGCGGGCGCGGCGATCCACACCTCACGGGCGGCGTGGTCGAAGACGACGAACCACTCGATCCGCAGCCACAGCTCCTGCGGTCCGTCGGCGTCGTCGATGCGCGCGGGCGCGCCGACGGCCGCGGCCGCCGCATCGAACCCCCACCACCCCACCCAGCCGCCCTGCAGCGGACCCGGCACTACCGCCGGCTGCCGCGCGTCCGCCACGAGAGGAAGGTTGCGGGGTCCTGCGCCGGGAGCGCCCACGCCCATCCAGCTGAATCCCGCCGTCGCACCCGGCCCGGCATCCAGCCAGAACGCATGCTCGTCGTCGCACAGGATCGTCGCGAAGACGACGGCCGGATCGACCCAGTCGTGCCGGCGGGCGACGAGGCTGGAGCTCATCGCTCCAGGCTAGCCGTGACGTTCGGTCGCCGACGGCGAATGCACAGCGTGCACACACCTTCACCCGCCATAGGCTGGAGCCGTGAACGAGTTCCTCTCATGGCTGCTCGATGCCGTGCAGAGTGTGGATCCCGTCCTGCGCACGGTGCTCGCGGGCGTCGCCATCATGCTGGAGACGAGCGTTCTGGTCGGCCTGATCGTGCCCGGAGACACCGTCGTCATCGTCGCTGCCACGGCCGTCGGATCGGTCGCCGAAGCCGTCGTGCTCATTGTGGTCGTGATCGTGGGTGCACTCATCGGAGAGAGCGTCGGATTCTGGCTCGGTCGGTGGCTCGGCCCCCGCATCCGCTTTTCGCGTCTCGGACGTCGGATCGGCGAAGACAACTGGACTCGCGCCGAGCTCTACCTGCGACGGCGCGGCGGACTGGCCATCTTTCTCTCCCGCTTTCTGCCGGTTCTGCATTCCCTCGTGCCCTTGACGGTGGGGATGAGCGGGTTCTCCTATCGCCGCTTCCTCGCGTGGACCGCGCCGGCCTGCACGGTGTGGGCCGTGGCCTACGTGAGCGTGGCGGCAGCGGCGGCGGGCACCTACCGAGAGTTGGCCGACCGTCTGCACACCGCGGGGTACTTCTTCGTCGGTGCGATCATCGTCTTCCTGTTTCTCGCCTACGTCGCCAAGCGCGTGATCGTGGCACGCGAGGCGCGCCATATGCGACTGGACGACGAGGCTCCCGGCACGAAGCGCACGGACGGCATGGGAGACTGAAACGATGGCCGCCGAACCCGCACCGCGCGTGAAGGTGCTCTGGATCGCCCGACTGGAGTACCGGTTCCATGCGTGGCGAGAACGTCGGGCCCGCGCCCGTGGGCTGCGCGCCAGTGTGTCCGCGTACCCCGGTTACGGCGGGGAGGACTGGGTTCGTGTCCTCGGGCGTGTGCTGATCGTCCCTCCCGTCCGCGCGCGTCGTCGACGCGGCGACGACGGCGGCGTCCGTGGTTGGCGCAGCTTCGCTGCCGTTCCCGTCGGTTATGCGACCGTGACGGTGAGCGTGGACGGCGTCACACACGAGGTGATCGCCGATCGCGGTGGCGTCATCGATGCCGTGCTGCCGGCCCGACTGCAGCCGGGATGGCAGCCCCTGTCGATGACCGTCGAGGGGTCGGAGCCGTTCGAGACGCGCGTGTTCGTCGTGGGCTCCGATGTCCGCTTCGGCATCGTCTCCGACGTCGATGACACCGTCATGGTGACGGCCCTGCCTCGCCCGCTCATCGCGGCGTGGAACTCGTTCGTCGTGAACGAGCATGCCCGCCAGCCGGTGCCCGGCATGGCCGTGCTGCTCGAGCGTCTCGTGCGCGAGCATCCGGGCGCGCCCATGGTCTACCTCTCCACCGGCGCCTGGAACGTCGCTCCGACGCTCCAGCGCTTTCTCCGTCGCCATCTCTTTCCCCCCGGCGCACTGCTGTTGACCGACTGGGGCCCCACGCACGACCGGTGGTTCCGCAGCGGCCGGGCACACAAGGAGGAGAACCTCCGACGCCTCGCGCGCGAGTTCCCCCAGGTGAGATGGGTGCTGATCGGCGATGACGGGCAGCACGACGATGCCCTGTACACGGCCTTCACGGGCGCGCACCCCGATCACGTCACGGCCGTCGCGATCCGCCGGCTCTCGCCGGCGGAGGCGGTGCTCGCCGGAGGACGCACGGCCGTGGACGATCACACCGCCGCCACGGTGCCGTGGGTGACAGGAGACGACGGCGCCGGCCTTCTCGACAGGCTGGCTGAGATCGGTGTCGTGGGCGGCCCGGCCGACGGCGTCGGAGGCCCCGCGTAGGCTGGCCGCATGTGCGGTCGATTCGTCGTGGGCAGTTCCGGCTCCGAGCTCGTCGGTGTGCTGAGAGTGGATGTCGTCGGAGATGATCTTCCCCAGCCCTCGTTCAACGTGGCGCCGACCGACCGCGTGGCGATCGTGCTCGACTCCGCGAAGACCGAGCCCCCGACGCGTCGCCTGGAGGCGGCGCGCTGGGGTCTGATCCCCGGGTGGGCAAAGGATGTGGGCATCGGTGCGAAGGCGATCAACGCACGCGCCGAAGAGGTCGAGAACAAGCCGATGTTCCGGCAGGCGCTGATCGCGCGGCGAGCCGTCATCCCGGCATCCGGCTATTACGAGTGGAAGACCGAAGGCGGCGTGAAGACGCCGTACTACATCCACCCGTCTGACGACGAGCCGCTGTTCTTCGCCGGTCTCTACGAGTGGTGGAAAGACCCCGCGAAGGCCGCGGACGACCCCTCACGATGGGTGCTGAGCTTCACGATCATGACAAGGGATGCCGTGGGTCAGCTCGGCTCGATTCACGACCGCATGCCGCTGTTCATCGACGCGGACTACGCCGATGTGTGGCTCGACCCCACCACGGAGAACGTCGGCGATCTGCTGGACGCGACGATCGACGCTGCCCCGGCCCTGGTGGACGGGATGCTGATGCGAGAGGTTGATCGCGCCGTCGGCAACGTGCGCAACAACGGCCCGCAGCTGATCGCGCCGCTCTCGTGACGGACGGCGGGACGGACCCGAAGGTCCGACCCGCCGTATCCGGCAGGATCGTTCGATCCCTACGCGAACTCGATCGTCGCATCCTCGTTGTTGAGCACGATCACCGGAGTGATCGCGGGGTGCCCCGCGCGGCGGATCTTCTCCGCGTCGAAGCGAAGGAGCGGCGTACCGGCCTCGACGGTGTCCCCCGCTGTCACGAGCGTCTCGAAGCCGTCGCCCTTCATGTCGACCGTGTCGATGCCGACGTGGATCAGAAGCTCCGTTCCGTCCGCGAGGGCGAGGCCGATCGCATGTCCCGTCGGGAAGACCGATGCGATGGTGCCACCGGCCGGCGCGACGATGGTGTCTCCGGTGGGGTCGATCGCGAGGCCCGGGCCCATCGTTCCTTGGGTGAACATCGCATCCGGAACCTCGGAAAGTGCGAGCACGCGGCCCGCCACCGGTTGACGAAGCTGCAGGACCGCCGGCGGAACCGACGAATCCAGCCGCTGCTCGGCAGCAGCACCCGCGGCGATCGCGGCGCCGCCCACACCCCGAGGGGTCGGCGATCTCCATCCGTAGACGTGTGGCGCAGTTGTCGACCTCGATAATGTCGCGCGAGCCACGCATGGGACGCTACCCCCGATCAGGCCAAACGCACAGCATTCACTCAGGAATCGGCGAATCTCCGCCAAGAACGCGAAACCCCCGGGGGTGACCCGGGGGTTCTTGGTGGACCTGAGGGGACTCGAACCCCTGACCCCCTGCATGCCATGCAGGTGCGCTACCAGCTGCGCCACAGGCCCATTTTCAGTTTGTCACCGCTCCGCGGCAACCCCTCAAGCTTACTACATGTCGAGGAGTGCAACGAACACGGTTCAGTCCGCGACGGCGGGTGCGGGCAGCTCGATCGGGATGATCGGGCAGTCGTTCCAGAGCCGCTCGAGCCCGTAGAACACACGCTCCTGCTCGTGGAAGACGTGGACGACGAGGTCGCCGAAGTCCAGGAGCACCCACCGCGACTCGTGGCGGCCTTCGCGGCGAAGACGCTTCACACCGTTTTCGAGCATCGCCTCCTCGACGGCGTCGGCGATGGCGGCGACATTGCGCTCGCTCGAGCCGGTGGCGAGGAGGAAGGCATCCACGAGAGGCAGAGGCTCGGAGACGTCGAAGGCGAGAAGATCCTCGGCGCCCTTGCTCTCGGCCGCCGCGGCGGCGACGTTCACGAGGGTGCGGGTGGTGTCTGCAGTGGTCATCGGAATAATGCTCCTGTCGCAAGGGCCACGATCAGCACGCCGGTCAAGGCCAGCGCCAGCGCTCCCGCGGTGATGACGAGCGCCAGCATGAGCCGACTCCCCTTCTCCGGCGCGGGCGGTTTGATGATGTCTTCGGCACTCTTGATCGTGCTGATCGCGGAGCTGGCCGCGATCGGGGTGGGTGAGGAGGAGGCGGGAAGCTCGCCGTCGACGAGGACCGCGTCCGTCTCCTTGTTATCGGTGCGGCCGGGCATCGCGCCGGTCGATCCGAACGATTCGGGAAGAGAGAAGGTTCCGGTGATGAGGACTTCACCGGTGCCCGTGATGGGCGAGACGAGCGCACCGGTCTCCGGTGTCTGCGACAGGATCAGCGCGTTGGGCGCCGACAGCGCACCGGTGGCGGTGCTGCCGCGCGTCAAGAGCTGATCGAAGGATGCCGGGAGGTCGATCTCCACGCTCTCCCCGGCGAGAAGCCCCGAACCGAATGTCGGTGCGACGACGGGCCGCTCCTCATCGTCTGCAGGCTCGGGGGTCTTCTCCGGCGTGACGTCGGCCGGAGGGGCATCATCCCGCTGATCGACCGATGCGGCGGCGTCGGCCTCGTGGGTGTCCCCCGCGGCAACGTCGGCCTGCTCCTGTTCGTCCACGGGAGCGTTCGGGGCGGATTCCGCCGGGGTGGGCGTCTCGTCGGCGACCGGCACCGAGGCCGTCCGCAGTCGCTCCTGACGACGGGCGGCGCGCCGCGTGAACGACGGCGCGTCGACATCGACGTCGGCGGCCGCGGGGGGTGCCTCGGCGACCTCGACGGGCGCGGCGGCCCGCGGCAGCGGAGCAACGACGGGAGGGGCCGGTTCGGCCGGGTGTGCTGCCTTCTCGGCATCCTCGGGGGTGATCACCGGCGTCGAAGCGGTGTTGCGCATCTCGCGCAACTGCCGGCGGGTCAGCTGGGGAGTATCGGGCTGGTCGGGTGTGCTCATGCCTCGCTCCGGTAAAGGTGGTGCTTCGCAATGTATTGGACGACGCCGTCGGGGACGAGGTACCACACCGGGTGGCCTCGGTTCACCCGCTCGCGACAGTCGGTGGAGGAGATCGCCAGGGCGGGGATCTCGAGTCTGCTCACGACGTCTTCGGGAAGGCCCTCGGTGGAAAGGACGTGCCCCGGCCGTGACACCGCCACGAAGTGCGCCAGATCCCAGAGGCCGTCGTGGTCGCGCCATCCGAGGATCTGAGCGATGGCGTCGGCCCCCGTGATGAAGAAGAGCTCGGCGTCGGGACGAGCGTTCTTCAGGTCGCGCAGGGTGTCGATCGTGTAGGTGGGTCCGGCGCGATCGATGTCGACGCGGCTGACCGTGAACTGCGGATTGGATGCCGTCGCGATGACGGTCATCAGATACCGATGCTCACCGGCGGTGACCTTCTCCTTGTCCTTCTGCCACGGCATGCCGGTCGGAACGAAGATCACCTCGTCCAGGTCGAACGACTGCGCGACTTCGCTCGCCGCCACGAGGTGTCCGTGGTGGATCGGGTCGAAGGTTCCACCCATGACCCCGATGCGGGGGGCGCGTATCGAGGTCATGCCGGCGTCCTAGTGGTGGCCGTGTCCCACCTGCGCCTGGTCGACGGGGTGCGCCTTGGCGTACGCCTCGGCCTTGTGCGAGTGACGGTTGGCGACATTCCGGTAGGACAGTGTGACCAGTCCCAGCGCCAGGAACACGATGAACGCGATCAGGCCGAAGATGAACGTCTGGGCCTGGACGTTGCCGTGAGGCTCCGCCTGCGCCGCAGCGAGGGCGAGGGTCGTGGCGAGGGTCATTCGGACTCCTTCGAAAGTCGGGTTTGTTCAGTTTAGGCGGTCAGGTGCGGATCTGCCCGGACCCACGCGCCAGCCACTTGGTGCTCGTGAGCTCGGGAAGGCCCATCGGGCCCCGGGCATGCAGCTTCTGCGTGGAGATGCCGACCTCGGCACCGAAGCCGAACTCGCCGCCGTCCGTGAAACGAGTGGATGCGTTGGCCATCACCACCGCGGAGTCCACCTCCGCGAGGAACCGCTCGGCCCGGGCCTCGTCCGCCGTCACGATCGACTCCGTGTGATGCGTCGAGTAGCGGCGGATGTGGGCCAGGGCCTCATCGAGATCGTCCACGACGCGCATAGAGAGGTCGAGGCTCATGTGTTCGGTCGCCCAGTCGGCATCCGTCGCCGCGACCGCTTCGGCAACCAGCCCGCGGACGGTCTCGTCGCCGTGGATGGTGACCCCGGCCTCCTGCAGCGCGGCGGCGACCGGAGGCACCAGGCGCTCGGCCGCGTCACGCAGCACGAGGACCGTCTCCACCGCGTTGCACACGCTCGGCCGCTGGGCCTTGGCGTTCACGACGATCTGCTGGGCCCATTCGAGCGGTGCGGATGAGTCCAGGACGATGTGGACCACGCCGGCACCCGTCTCGATCACCGGCACGGCCGACTGCGTGACGACGGTCTCGATCAGCTGAGCGCTGCCGCGCGGGACGAGCACGTCCACGAGCCCGCGTGCCTGCATCAGCGCGTGGGCACCGTCGCGCCCGAAATCGTCGACGGTCTGGATGGCTTCGGGATCGATCCCCTGCCCCTCCAAGGCGTCGCGCATGGCGCTGACCAGCGCAGCGTTCGTCGACTGTGCGGCGGTGCCGCCGCGCAGCACGACCGCGTTCCCGGACCGCAACGCCAGCGCCGCGATGTCCACGGTGACGTTCGGGCGGGCCTCGTAGATCGAACCGACGACGCCGAACGGCACCGATACCTTCTGCAGTCGCACGCCGTTGCTCAGCGTGCGCTCGTCCAGCACGCGGCCGACCGGGTCGGGCAGCTCGGCGACGTCACGGACGGCGGCGGCGAGGGCCGCGACGCGCGCCGGGTCGAGACGGAGGCGGTCGAGCAGACCGTCGGACAGCCCGTCGCGTGCCCCGCGCTCGAGGTCGACGGCGTTCGCCGCGACGATGTCGTCGGTCGCGGCCTCGATCGCTCCCGCGATCGCGCGCAGCGCGTCCGCCTTCTGCGAATCGGTGAGCAGGCCCACGCCGCGCGCCGCATCGTGCGCGCGGGCGATGCGCTGACGTGCGCCGGTGAGCGCGTCGACAGAGACGGTGGTCATCCGCTCATTCTACCGAGCGGCGTCACGGCATCCGCCGTGCGCGACGGCGACGCTCAGACGGAGCCCACCGCCGGCAGCGGTGTAGTGCCCGTGCGCGGCGGGGTCTCGGGATTCGGCGCGAACCAGGTGCCGATGTCTTCGCCTGCCAGTGCCTGCTCGACGAGGTCGGCGCTGGTGACGAGCACGCCGATCCCGGATGCCGCGGCGAGGCGCGCCGCCGACGCCTTGGTGGCCGCTCCCCCGGTGCCCACACTGTTGACGACGACGGATCCGAACTCGAAACGGCTCAGGTCGTCGCCGAAAGGCACCGTGTGGATCGCTTCGGCACCGGGCTCGGACGGCGGACGCGTGTACAGCGACGCGATGTCGCTGAGAAGGATCAGCGCATCCGCGCCGATCAGCTCCGCGACGAGGGCCGCGAGGCGATCGTTGTCGCCGAAGCGGATCTCGTGGGTGGCGACGGTGTCGTTCTCGTTGACGATGGGCAGCACACCGAGGCCCAGCAGGCGGTCGACCGCCCGGCGCGCATTGGCGCGGTGTGCCGCATTCTCGAGGTCTCCTGCCGTCAACAGCACCTGACCGGCGAGCAGGCCATAGCGCTCCAGCGTGGTCTGATAGCGCCACATGAGGACGTTCTGGCCGACCGCGGCGGCCGCCTGCTGCGTCGCCAGGTCGGACGGACGACCCGCGAGATTGAGCAGCGGCAGCGCCGTCGCGATCGCACCGGAGGAGACCAGTACGACCTGCGTGCCGCGAGCGTGTGCCGCCGCGAGGGCGTCGACGATCGATTCGATGCGGTGATGATTGTCGCCGCTGATGGAGGAGGAACCCACTTTCACGACGACGCGACGCGCCCCCGCGATACCGGACCGATCGTGCACGCTCACGCTCGCTCGTCGTCCTCCCCGTCGAGGAAGGAATCCGGCGCTCCGAGGCGCTCAGCCTCGAGTTCCGCGCGGGCCTCCGCCTTGGCGTCCATCCGCTCGTGGTACCGCTCGCGACGCTGTGACGTGGTGCGGCGCGGGTTGAGGTCGAGTCGCGGATCGGTCCCGCGCGGAGCCGTCATCAGCTCGGCCGCGGAAGACAGCGACGGATGCCAGTCGAACACGATGCCGTCGCCCGGCCCGATCACGACCGTGGAGCCCGCGACGGCTCCCACGCGGAACAGCTCGTCCTCGATGCCCAGCTTCTCGAGGCGATCTGCGAGGAAGCCGACCGCCTCCTCATTCTGGAAGTCGGTCTGCTGCACCCAGCGCAGCGGCTTGTCGCCCAGAATGCGATAGACGTTGCCGTAGGTGCCGCCTTCGACGCGGATCTCGAACTCCTTCTGCGCACCCTTGGGGCGGATGACGATGCGCTCTGCTGCGGGGGCCTCCGCCACCTGCACGCGATGCTGCGCGATGATCTCGCCCAGCGCGAACGTCAGCTGACGCAGCCCCTCATGGCTGACCGTCGAGATCTCGAACACGCGGTAGCCGCGCTCTTCGAGATCGGCACGCACGAGATCGGCGAGATCCTTCGCCTCGGGCACGTCGACCTTGTTCAGGGCCACCAGCTGCGGGCGATCCAGCAGAGGGATCTGTCCCTCGGGAACCGGGTAGTTCGCCAGCTCTTCGCGGATCACGTCGAGATCGCTCAGCGGGTCGCGTCCAGGCTCCAGCGTCGCGCAGTCCAGGACGTGCACCAACGCGGTGCAGCGCTCGACGTGGCGGAGGAACTCGAGGCCCAGCCCCTTGCCCTCGCTGGCGCCCTCGATGAGTCCGGGAACGTCGGCGACGGTGAAGCGGATGTCGCCGGCCTGCACGACGCCGAGGTTCGGATGCAGCGTCGTGAACGGGTAGTCGGCGATCTTGGGCCGCGCCGCCGAGACGGCAGCGATCAGGCTCGACTTGCCCGCGGAGGGGAAGCCGACGAGAGCGACGTCGGCCACCGTCTTCAGCTCGAGGAAGACGTCACCCTCCCACCCGGGCGTACCGAGCAGTGCGAAGCCCGGCGCCTTGCGCTTGGGGTTCGCAAGCGCGGCATTGCCGAGCCCGCCCTGGCCGCCGGGAGCGACGACGAAGCGCGTCCCGGGAACGATGAGGTCCGCGAGGGTTTCACCCTCGGCATCCTTCACCACGGTGCCGACCGGAACGGCGAGCTCCAGGCTTTCGCCCGCGGCGCCGGAACGGTTGTCGCCCATGCCGAACCCGCCGTTTCCGGCGGACCGGTGCGGCGAGTGGTGGTACGACAGCAGCGTCGTCACCTGCGGGTCGGCGACGAGGACGATATCGCCTCCGTGGCCTCCGTTGCCGCCATCGGGGCCGGCGAGCGGCTTGAACTTCTCGCGGCGCACGGACACACAGCCGTTACCGCCTTTGCCGGCGCGCAGATGGAGCGTCACTCGATCGACGAAGGTCACCATGTCGGTCTCCTGACGGAAAGGTGGGGAAAGAGGAAAGGGGATGTAACGAAGGAGGGGCGAGCCGAAGCCCGCCCCTCACCTCATGTTCGTGGTCGAACGCGCGGTCACTCCGCCGCGGCGACGATGTTGACGACCTTGCGGCCGCCCTTGGTACCGAACTCGACCGCACCGGCGGCGAGGGCGAACAGCGTGTCGTCTCCGCCGCGGCCGACGTTGGCGCCCGGGTGGAAGTGCGTACCGCGCTGGCGAACGAGGATCTCGCCCGCGCTGACGGCCTGGCCGCCGAAACGCTTCACGCCCAGTCGCTGGGCGTTGGAGTCACGACCGTTACGGGTAGAGCTTGCGCCCTTCTTGTGTGCCATCTCGTCTGCCTCTTCCGCTTACTTGATGCCGGTGATCTTGACGCGCGTGAGGTCCTGACGGTGGCCCTGGCGCTTCTTGTAGCCGGTCTTGTTCTTGAACTTCTGGATCACGATCTTCGGGCCGCGCTCCTCGCCGAGGACCTCGGCGGTGACGGTGACCTTCGCGAGCTTGTCGGCGTCGGTCGTCACGGCGTCGCCATCGACGAGCAGCACCGCGGGCAGCTCGAGCTTGTCGCCGATCTTGGCCTGCTGACGGTCGAGGACGACGATCGTGCCGACCTCCACCTTCTCCTGACGGCCACCGGCGCGCACAACTGCGTAAACCACTTCACACCTGTTTTTCTTCTGCGGAGCCAACGGCCCCGGCTGTCTTCATGGGACGAGTACGTCCCCTGCGGGTGTACCCAAATATCCAGTGCGGAGGCGAAACTCGACGCACCAAGGGTCTACTTTACCGGATGCCGAGGCCATCGGCAAAAGCGACGCAAGGCGTGTCGCGCGTCGACCTAGACTGCGGGGATGGCGATCCTCATCGACGACCCGCGCTGGCCCGCCCACGGGAGGTTGTGGGCGCACCTGGTCAGCGACAGCGACCTCGATGAACTGCACGCCTTCGCGGCCGCGAACGGGATCCCGCGTCGCGGATTCGATCGCGACCACTACGACGTTCCCGAGGATGCGCTGGCGCGCCTCGTCGCCGCCGGAGCCGAGCACGTCAGCGGCCACGAACTCGTCAAGCGTCTGATCGCCTCGGGCCTGCGGATCACGGCACGCGAGCGTCGCGAGGGCTGACCGCTCCCCCGCGACGCGCGAGCATCACTCGGCGGCGGGCTCGGCCGTCGGCGTCGCCGCCACCGGGGTGCCGGTCAGCGCCGCGGTGGTGACGCGTCGGCGTCCCCGACCCTGGCCAGGAGCCTTCGGCTCCGGAAGAGCGCTCAGCACCGAATCGAGAAGGATCTCCTTCTCGCTCCGCTCGTTGGCCGAGGAGCGAGAAGCCGGCTCGCGCTTCTTGCGGGGACGCTTGGCGCGCTCGGGTGCGGCCTCAGGCTGCGCATCGATCAATGTCACCGCCGGGGCCTCTGCGGCCTCCGGTGCATCCTCGGCTGCGGTGTGGATGGTGGACGCGGCGATCTGCGCGAGCGCGGACTTCGCACTCTCGGTGATCACGTGCGTGCCGCCGCTCACGGAGCCGTTGCCGCCGGCGGCGGCGGGCGAGGAGCTCTGCCGCGACCGACGGCCGCCGGTCGATGCGGGCGCCTGCGCGCCACGGTGCTTGACGACCGGGTCGTGGTGCACGATCACGCCGCGACCGGCGCAGACCTCGCAGGCCTCGCTGAAGGTCTCCAGCAGACCGAGCCCCAGCTTCTTGCGCGTCATCTGCACGAGGCCGAGCGAGGTCACCTCGGCGACCTGGTGCTTCGTGCGATCGCGGCTGAGGCATTCGACGAGACGGCGCAGCACGAGGTCGCGGTTGGACTCCAGCACCATGTCGATGAAGTCGACGACGATGATGCCGCCGATGTCGCGCAGACGGAGCTGACGGACGATCTCCTCGGCGGCCTCGAGGTTGTTCTTGGTGACCGTCTCCTCCAAGTTGCCGCCGGAGCCGACGAACTTGCCGGTGTTGACGTCGACCACCGTCATGGCCTCGGTGCGGTCGATCACCAGCGAGCCGCCGGACGGCAGCCAGACCTTGCGGTCCAGCGCCTTCTCGATCTGCTCCGTCACGCGGAACCGGTCGAACGGATCCTGGTCGTCCTCGTACTTCTCCACGCGCTCGAGGAGGTCCGGGGCGACGCCGGCGAGATAGGCGGTGATCGTCTGGTAGGCGTCCTCGCCCTGGATGAGCATCTTGGAGAAGTCCTCGTTGAAGACGTCGCGGACGATCTTCACGAGCAGGTCGGGCTCGGAGTGCAGGAGCGCAGGAGCGCCGATCTTCTCGACCTGAGACGAGATGTGCTCCCACTGCGCGGTGAGCCGCTGCACATCGCGCGTGAGCTGGTCCTCCGTCGCGCCCTCCGCAGCCGTTCGCACGATGACACCGCTGGACTCCGGCAGCACCTCCTTGAGGATGCGCTTGAGGCGGGCGCGCTCCGTGTCGGGGAGCTTGCGGGAGATGCCGTTCATCGCACCGCCCGGCACGTACACGAGGTAGCGACCCGGAAGCGAGATCTGGCTCGTCAGACGCGCACCCTTGTGTCCGACCGGGTCCTTGGTGACCTGGACGAGGACGCGGTCGCCGCTCTTGAGTGCCAGCTCGATGCGACGCGGCTGGTTGCCCGTCTCCACGGCATCCCAGTCGACCTCTCCCGAGTAGAGGACGGCGTTGCGTCCGCGACCGATGTCGACGAAGGCGGCTTCCATGCTCGGCAGCACGTTCTGCACGCGGCCGAGGTACACGTTGCCGATGAGTGAGGACTCCTGGCTGCGCGCGACGTAGTGCTCGACCAGCACGTTGTCTTCGAGAACGGCGATCTGGATACGCCCGTTCTTCGAGCGCACGATCATGTCGCGGTCGACGGCCTCGCGCCGGGCGAGGAACTCCGCCTCGGTGACGACGGTGCGCCGGCGTCCGGCTTCGCGGCCGTCGCGGCGACGCTGCTTCTTGGCCTCGAGACGCGTCGATCCCTTGATCCGCTGCGGCTCGGTGATCAGCTCCACGGCGCGCCGACGGGGCTGGCTCTGCTCACGCGGCGCGTCATCCTCGGCGGCCGACGAGCCGGCGCCCCGGCGGCGGTTGCGCCGACGCGCGCTCGTGCCCGACTCGGAGGGCCCCTCGTCCCGATCGTCTCGCTGATCGACACGGATGCCGGGACGTGCGGGAAGCGGCACGATCTGCGGCGCGTAGAAGACCAGCTGCGTGGAGACGGCGGAGACGAACTCGGCGGGCAGGAGCCCGAGACTCACGGCCGTGACGGGCTCCGTCGCTTCGGGTTCCGTCGCTTCGGCCTCGGTGGCGTCGGGCTCCGTCGCTTCGGGCTCTGTGGTCTCGGGCTCGGTGGCGTCGGACTCGGTGCTCTCAGCATCCGCGGCCTCCGTCTCGCCGCCGTGCTCCTCCGCGACCGGCGCGCCGTCAATGATGGGCGCGTCCTCGGCGGCGGCGTCGTGCGTGCCGGCGTCCGCGTCGATCGTGTCGACGTCCGTGGGCGCACCAGCCTCCTCGATGGAGGGAAGCGACGGGGTCAGGACCTCGTCGGCAGGGATTGTGGACTGATCGTTGTTCTCATCGGCCATCTCTGGCTTACTCCTCGCCGCCGGCTCCGCGTGCCGTCGGGTGAACTCTGGCGGCGTCACCCGATAGTGGGGAACCGCATACTCACTCGGTCTGCAGCCTCACCCGCTCGTCGGCGGGACTCGTGCTGCCAAGGGCGTTCATCGCCCGAAGTCTTCGGTGATGCGTGGTGCGGCGCGGCCGCGACGCATCGGCCACCATTATCGCATCATCCGAGGAAGATTGAGCAGAGCGACGCTCGGACCGTGCTCTGACGCTCACTCGGTCTCCCAGCAGCGACCGTCCGTGTGGATGCGATAATCGCCAGCATGTCCGCGCAGACCATCGACACCCGCCCGAAGATCCTCGCCATCTGGCTGGTGATCGCGGGAGTCATCGGGTGGATCGCGGCGTTCGCCCTGACGTTGGAGAAGTTCGACAAGGCCACCGGATCGACCGCACCGGCGTCGTGCGACTTCAGTGTCGTCGTGCAGTGCAGTGCGAACCTCGACTCCGCTCAGGGCAGCGTCTTCGGCTTCCCCAACCCCATCCTGGGGCTCACCGGATGGATGGCGCCGATCGTGGTGGGGATGGCTGTTCTCGCCGGCGCCCGTTTCGCCCGCTGGTTCTGGCTCACGTTCTTCGCGGGCGTCACGTTCGCCTTCGGATTCGTGATCTGGCTGATCACCCAGAGCATCTTCTTCCTCGGAACGCTGTGCCCCTGGTGCATGGTCACGTGGCTCGTGACGATCCCGACGTTCTACGCCGTGGCGGTCCAGCTGCTGCGCTCGGGCGTGATCTCCTCCCGCCCGCGTGTGCGTGCCGTCGGCGACTCTCTGGCCGCGTGGGTCCCGCTCATGGCGTTCGTGTCGTATGCGGTGGTGCTCCTGCTCGCGCAGCTGCGGCTCGACGCCATCCCGCAGCTGCTCGACGTCATTTTCTGAACCTCTGAGGCGCCGAGACTCAGAGGCGCCCGAAGCCCAGACGCGCGATGCCCTCCCGCCTCAGAGGCGGGAGGGCATCGGAGCGTGCAGGCGGGCGATCAGAACCAGATCGCCAGTTCGCGCGCGGCCGACTCGGGGCTGTCGCTGCCGTGCACGAGGTTCTGCTGGACCTTCAGGCCCCAGTCGCGCCCGAAGTCGCCCCGGATCGTGCCCGGTGCTGCGGTCGTGGGATCGGTGGTGCCGGCCAGCGAGCGGAAACCCTCGATGACGCGGTTGCCCGCGAGGCGGATCGCGACCGACGGCCCCGAGAGCATGAACTCGAGAAGCGGCTCGTAGAAGGGCTTGCCCGCGTGCTCCGCGTAGTGCTGCTCGAGCACGTCGCGCTCGGGCTCGACGAGCTTGATGTCGACCAGGGCGTAACCCTTGGCCTCGATGCGCGCCAGGATCGCTCCAGTCAGGCCGCGCGCCACGCCGTCGGGCTTGACGAGGACGAGAGTCTCTTCGGTGGGCATTTCATTCTCCGTTCGTGACGTGCGGGGAAGCGTCTGCGCGGGCCGCGTTGCGACGGTCGAGCGCTCTGCCCTTGATGGTCGCATACGCGTACATGCCGCCGAAAATCAGCCCGACGATGACCAGCGCGGGTACGAGCAGTCCGCCCAGTACGACGACGAGCTGCCAGAGCCAGCCGAGCAGGATGCCCACCCGTGAACGTGTCAGGCCGGTCGTGAGGATCAGGAGCGCCGCCAGCACGGAGCCGCCGACGATCCCCCACCAGGACGGGATGCCGGCGGGAAGCACGTTCAGCCCGTAGACCGCCAGGCCGCCGAGGAAGACGATGATCGACTCGAACCCGAGCACGACCTGTGCGAGCGATTCCTCCGCGCCGCGTGCGCGTCGTGCGCGTGCGCTCACGCGCTCCACCCGGCCTTCCAGTCGCCGTCCGCGGCGAGTTGCAGCGCCTCGCCCGCCAGCACGACGCTGCCCGCGATGACGACCGCGCGTCGGTCCGAGCTCGCTGCCCATTCGCGCGCGGCTTCGGCCGCGTCAGCGAGGTCACGGTGCACGGTGACGGGGATTCCCGCGGCCTCGACGAGGTCGGCCAGCGCATCGGGGTCGGCCGCCCGCTCGGAGTCCGGCGCCGTCACGAACACCTGGGTCGCCGCCGGCGCGACAGTGGCGACGATCCCCGCGATGTCCTTGTCGGCGAACGCGCCGAGCACGATGCCCCATTCGTCGAAGTCGAACGAGTCGCCCAGCGCGGCCACCAGGGCGCGTGCGCCGTGCGGGTTGTGCGCGCTGTCGATGAGCACGGTGGGCGCGACACCGATCAGCTGGAGACGGCCGGGCGAGGTCACCTGTGCGAGTCCGTCGGTGAGCACATCGGGTGCGATCGGCTGTCGGCCGGCGCCGATGAGCGACTCGACGGCCGCGATGGCCAGGGCCGCGTTGTGCCCCTGGTGTGCGCCGTACAGCGGCAGGTAGAGATCGTCGTATGTCGCCGCGAGGCCCCGCACGCTGAGCTGCTGTCCGCCGACGGCGAGCGTCTGGCTCGTGAGGCCGAAGGCGGTCCCCTCGACCGCGAGGGACGCGCCTCGCGCGGCGGCGGCTGTGGTGAGGACGTCCAGGGCCGAGGGATCCTGCTGTGCCGACACCGCGGCGGCGTCGGTTTTGATGATCCCCGCTTTGACGGCGGCGATCTCGGCGATCGTGTGGCCGAGCTTGTCGGCGTGGTCGAGATCGATCGGTGCGATCACTGCGACGTCCCCGTCGGCCGTATTCGTCGAGTCCCAGCTTCCGCCCATCCCGACCTCGATGACCGCGACGTCCACCGGGGCGTCGGCGAATGCCACGAAGGCGAGCACCGTGAGCAGCTCGAAGAAGGTGAGAGCTGCATCGCCGGATGCCGCGAGCTCCGCGTCGACCAGGTCGACGATCGGGGCGATCTCGTCCCAGGCATCGGCGATGAGTGCGTCCTCGATCGGCTCCCCGTCGATCATGATGCGCTCGGTGAAGCGTTCGAGATGGGGACTCGTGAACAGCCCGGTGCGCAACCCGTGGGCACGCACGATCGACTCGATGATGCGGCTGGTCGAGGTCTTGCCGTTGGTGCCGGTGACGTGCACGACGCGGTAGGTCCGCTGCGGATCGTCGAGCAGTTCCAGCACGCGGCGGGTGCGTTCGACGCGGGGCTGCACCCATTGCTCGCCCTGGCGGGTCAACAGGGCGCGGTAGACGGCGTCGGCGCGCTGGCGGTCGTTCACGAGGACGCTCCGATCCGGGTGACGGCGACGGTGACGTCGCCGGCGTTGGCGTAGGTACCGGCCGCGACGAGCGCCGTGTGGTCGGCGTCGATCGTTTCGGCCGCAGCCAGCACCGATCCCTCTCCGACGAGCGCGGTGCCCTCGGGTGAGACGACCGCGTAGTCGAGGGCGAGTGTCTCGCCCGCGACGTCCGCGGTGGCGAAGGCGGCCGCGACGGCCGCGGCATCCTCCGATGCGGAGAACAGCAGCTGCAGGCGGATGCGGTCGCTCACGTCGAAGCCGGCGGCCTTGCGGGTATCCTGCACGGCGCGGATGATGTCGCGCGCGAGACCCTCGGCTTCGAGCTCGGGCGTCGTAGTGGTGTCGAGCAGCACGAAGCCGCCCTGGCGGTCTCCCGCACCCGTCAGCACCGCGAGCGCCTCGCCGTCGGGGCGTCCGGCGGTCTCGAGCACGAGGTCGTACTCCCCCGGCTCCAGGGCGATCCCGCCGACGACGACAGAGCCGTCGGCGTCCGTCCACTCCCCTGCGCGGGCGGCGGCGATCACCTGCTGCACCTGCTTGCCCAGGCGGGGACCGGCGGCGCGGGCGTTGACCGACAGGCGGTGCGTGATGCCGTAGTCGACCGCCGTGCTCGCCTCGAGCTCGACGAGCTCCACGGCCTTCACGTTGAGCTCGTCGCGCAGAATGTCCTCGAACTGTGCGAGCGCCTCGGCGTCCGGCACCACGACCGTGAGCCGCGGCAGGGGCAGGCGCACGCGTTTGCCCTCCTTCTTGCGGAGGGCGTTCGCGACGCTCGAGACCTCACGGACGGCGTCCATCGCGGTGCGGATGTCGGATGCCGTCGGGAACGCGTCGGCGTCCGGCCAGTCCTCCAGGTGCACGCTGCGACCACCGGTCAGGCCTTGCCACACGCGCTCGGAGATCAGCGGGATCAACGGCGCGGCGACGCGCGTCAACGTCTCGAGCACCGTGTAGAGCGTGTCGAACGCGTCGGTGGATGCCGGGTCGTCAGTCACCCCCACCCAGAACCGGTCGCGCGATCGGCGGACGTACCAGTTGGTGAGCGCCTCGGCGAAGTCGCGGAGCTTCGCCGCGGCCGTCGTCGAATCCAGCTGCTCCAGGTCGGCGGCGACGCCGCGCACGAGGTCGCCGGTCAGCGCGAGGATGTAGCGGTCCAGAACGTTCGTCGAGTCGGTGCGCCAGCGCGCCTCGTATCCGTCGGTGGTCGCGGCGTTCGCATAGGTCGCGAAGAAATACCACGTGTTCCACAGCGGCAGCAGGAACTCGCGCACTCCGGCGCGGATCCCCTCCTCGGTGACGATGAGGTTGCCGCCGCGCAGCACCGAGGACGCCATGAGGAACCACCGCATGGCGTCGGAGCCGTCGCGGTCGAACACCTCGCTGACATCCGGATAGTTGCGCAGCGACTTGCTCATCTTCTGCCCGTCGCTGCCGAGCACGATGCCGTGGCAGGCGACACCCGTGAAGGCCGGCCGGTCGAACAGGGCACCGGACAGGACGTGCATGACGTAGAACCAGCCGCGCGTCTGGCCGATGTACTCCACGATGAAGTCGGCCGGCGCGTGCTCGTCGAACCACTCCCGGTTCTCGAACGGGTAGTGCACCTGGGCATACGGCATCGACCCCGAGTCGAACCAGACGTCGAAGACGTCCTCGATGCGCCGCATCGTGCTCGCTCCCGTCGGATCGTCCGGGTTCGGGCGCGTCAGCTCGTCGATGAAGGGACGGTGCAGATCGACGTCGCCGGCGGCATTGCGCGGGAGCCGGCCGAAGTCGCGCTCCAGGTCGGCGAGCGACCCGTACACGTCCACGCGCGGGTACTCCGGGTTGTCACTGCGCCAGACCGGGATCGGCGAGCCCCAGAAGCGGTTGCGGCTGATGGACCAGTCGCGGGCGCCTTCGAGCCACTTGCCGAACTGGCCGTGCTTGACGTTCTCCGGCGCCCAGGTGATCTGTTCGTTCAGTTCGATCAGACGGTCCTTGATCGCCGTGACGCGGACGAACCAGCTGGAGACGGCCTTGTAGATCAGAGGGTTGCGGCACCGCCAGCAGTGCGGGTAGGAGTGCTCGTAAGACGCCTCGCGCAGCAGGCGGCCCTCGGCGCGCAGCAGGCGGATGAGCGGACGGTTGGCGTCCATCCACAGTTCGCCGGCGACATCGCCGACCTGCGGGAGAAAGCGCCCGCCGTCGTCGAGGCTCATGATCAGCGGGATGCCGGCCGCCTCGGTGATCCGCTGGTCGTCCTCACCGAACGCCGGTGCCTGATGCACGATGCCGGTGCCGTCGGTCGTGCTGACGTAATCGTCGACGAGGATGCGCCAGGCCGACGAGGTTCCCCACACCTCGGCATCCGCGTAGTAGTCGAAGAGTCGGTCGTAATGCACGTCCGCCAGCTCGCTGCCGAGAATGGTCCGTTCCACGGCTTCGGCCGCCTCGGCCGCGTTCTCGTATCCGAGATCCTTCGCATAACCGCCGAGCAGATCGGAAGCGAGCAGGTAGCGATGTGCCGCCGCGCCCTCGTCGTCGCCGGATGCCGGGACATCCGCCGCTCCGTTCGGCCCACCGGGCACGACGACGTACTCGATGTCGGGACCGACCGCGAGGGCGAGGTTGGTCGGCAGCGTCCAGGGCGTGGTCGTCCACGCCAGGGCGCGCACGCCGGTGAGCCCCAGGCTCTCCGCCTTCACACCGACGAGCGGGAACGTGACGGTGACGGAGGGGTCCTGGCGCATCTTGTAGACGTCGTCGTCCATGCGCAGCTCATGGTTGGACAGGGGGGTCTCGTCGCGCCAGCAGTAGGGCAGCACGCGGTGCCCCTCGTAGGCGAGGCCCTTGTCCCACAGCTCCTTGAACGCCCACAGCACCGACTCCATGTAGCCCGTGTCGAGCGTCTTGTAGCCGCGTTCGAAGTCGACCCAGCGCGCCTGGCGGGTGACGTAGTCCTCCCATTGCTGCGTGTACTCGAGCACCGACTCGCGTGCCTTCGCGTTGAAGGAAGCGATCCCCATCTGCTCGATCTCGCTCTTCTCGGTGATGCCGAGCTGTTTCATGGCCTCCAGCTCCGCCGGAAGTCCGTGCGTGTCCCAGCCGAAGACGCGGTCGACTTTCTTGCCCCGCATCGTCTGGAAGCGCGGGAAGAGGTCCTTCGCGTATCCGGTCAGCAGGTGTCCGTAGTGCGGCAGACCGTTGGCGAACGGCGGGCCGTCGTAGAAGACCCACTCCTCGGCGCCGTCGCGCTGCGCGATCGAGGCGCGGAACGTGTCGTCGCGCGTCCAGAAGTCGAGCACGTCGCGCTCGATCGCGGGAAAGCGGGGGCTCGGAGACACGTCGGCGGCGGGACCGAAAGCGCTCGTGACGCCGGCGGCGGGGTTCGTCGAGGGACGGGGGTAGCTCATGTCACTCCAGCAGGTGCTCGTGCATCGGATTCGTGCAGTCTTCCTGCGAGGACGATCGTGCGACCGCGGTACCACCCCGCTTGCCGACACCCATCGTCGGCCACTCATGCGACGGCTGTGACGGGCCTGCCCCGCGCGGTTCTAGTGACCCCGGGGGTTCCCTGGGCGTTCTTCCGCGAGCTCCCCGGTGATGGCCGGATCGGTGCTGATCAGACCATCATACCGGGCGCGTAGGCTCGAGGGATGGCTGCCCGCTCCTCCGGTTCTCTCGGTCCCCGGCCTCCGCGAATCAGCGTCCCCGACGTTCCCACCGACCTCGACGCGGTCAGCGCGCTGCGCAGCCGGGCCGACCTGATCGGCGTTCTCGTCGACGGCCTGGGCGGCGAGGTGGATGCCGCGCACTGCCGTCTCGTCGAGTCTCGGGTGGATGCGGCATCCGGACCGGCCGCCGGTCACGTCGACGCCACGGGCGCCACGTTTGTCGACGTCGCGGTCGACCAGCTCCGCGCGATGGCGCTGGTCGCGCGTGACGGAAGCTGGCGCAATGTCGAGCTGACCGGCGGGCGCATCGCGACGCTCGACGGGCTGCGGGTGCGCTGGGACAGCGTCGTGGTGCGCGGGGCGCACATCGACTACCTCTCGCTGCCGTCCGCCGAGCTCACCGACGTCCTCTTCGTCGACTGCAGCTTCGGCTCGATCGATCTGCCTGAGGCGCGACTCGCGCGGGTCGCCTTCGAGGGATGCCGCGTCGACGAGGTCGACACGCGTGGAATGCGAGGCGACGATGTGGATCTGCGCGGGCTCGAAGTGCTGGCATTCACCGATGTCCGTGCGCTAACCGGTGCCTGGCTTCAGCCCCGACAGGCTGAGCTTCACGCCCCCGCGTTCGCGCAGGCTCTCGGCATCCGGATCGTCGCGTGAACATCGCGACGGCCCGGCTGCGGCTGCGAGAGATGACCGACGAGGATCTGCCGGACCTGCGCGCGATCCTCCACGACCCGGAGGCGATGACGGCGTACAACGGCGCGTTCAGCGATGCGGAATCGTCGGCGTGGCTGCGTCGCACGCAGCAGCGGTACCGGGACGACGGTTTCGGGCTGTGGGCGGTCGTGCACGGTGACACCGGGCGGATGATCGGACAGTGCGGCATCACACGCCAGCAGATCGATGGCGACCAGGTCATCGAGGTCGGCTACCTGTTCCAGCGCGCTCACTGGGGTCACGGGTACGCCGTCGAGGCCGCCGCCGGGTGTCGTGACTGGGCGTTTTCGACGCTGGGGATCGACGAGCTGTACGCGAAGATCCGCTCGACGAACGTGGCCTCGATGAACGTCGCGATCCGACTCGGCATGACGGTGCGCCGCACCTTCACCACCCACTACCGCGGCGTCGACATGCCACACCTCGCCTTCGCCGTCGACCGCAGTGCGTGGGAGCGTCACGCCGATGCGCGGCCGACTGGTTCGCGAGGAGATGTCGAGAACTGAGGATCGGATCGGGTCGGGCGCTCCTCGGCATCCGCCATCTCATCGGAACCTACCGGCGCGCGCCCGGTAGACTGGGGCGCACATTCCACACTCAGGCACGCTCACACAGTGCCGCACATATCGCTCGAGGAGACCCATGTCCGACGCGCAGATTCCCGACAAGCCCGCCCTGGAAGGCCTCGAGCAGAAGTGGGATGCCGCGTGGAGCGCGGCAGGCACCTACCTCTTCGACCGCGACGCGGCGAAGGCCAAGGGCCGCGCCGGCGTCTTCTCCGTCGACACGCCGCCGCCGACCGCGTCGGGATCGCTCCACATCGGCCACGTCTTCAGCTACACGCACACCGACGTGAAGGTGCGCTTCGAGCGCATGCGCGGCAAGACCGTTTTTTACCCCATGGGCTGGGATGACAACGGGCTTCCCACCGAGCGTCGTGTGCAGAACTATTACGGCGTGCGCTGCGACACCTCGCTGTCGTACGACCCCTCTTTCACTCCCCCGTTCCGCGGCGACGCGAAGAGCCTGAAGCCCGCGGACCAGGTGCCCATCAGCCGCCGCAACTTCATCGAGCTCTGCGAAGAGCTGACCCTGGAGGACGAGAAGGCGTTCGAGGACGTCTTCCGCCAGCTCGGTCTGTCGGTGGACTGGACGCAGACCTACCGCACGATCTCGGACGACACCATCCGGACGAGCCAGCTCGCGTTCCTGCGCAACCTCGAGCGCGGTGAGGCGTATCAGGCGCTCGCGCCGACGCTGTGGGACATCGACTTCCGCTCCGCGATCGCCCAGGCCGAGCTCGAGGATCGCGAACAGCAGGCGTCGTATCACCGTCTCGCCTTCCACAAGAGCGACGGCTCGGGAGACATCCACATCGAGACGACCCGCCCCGAACTGCTCGCGGCCTGCGTGGCGCTGGTCGCCGATCCCGGCGACGAGCGGTACCAGCCGTACTTCGGCCAGACGGTTCGCACGCCGATCTTCGACGTGGAGGTGCCCGTCCTCGCGCACCCGCTCGCCCAGCAGGACAAGGGTTCGGGCATCGCCATGGTGTGTACGTTCGGAGATGTCACCGACATCATCTGGTGGCGTGAGCTCGATCTGCCCAACCGGACGATCCTCGGCCAGGACGGACGTATCCTTCCCGACGCCCCCGAGGCCGTGACCACGGATGCCGCAAAGGCCGCCTACGCCGAGTTGGCCGGGCTCACCGTCTTCAGCGCCAAGAAGAAGATGGTCGAGCTGCTGGAGGCCTCGGGCGAGCTGCAGCAGGTTTCGAAGCCGTTCAGCCACCCGGTGAAGTTCTACGAGAAGGGTGACCGTGCGCTGGAGATCGTCTCCACGCGCCAGTGGTACCTGCGCAACGGCGCCCGCGACGAGGCGTTCCGCGAGAAGCTCATCGCACTCGGTCAGGGCATGCAGTGGCATCCGGACTTCATGCGCGTGCGCTACGAGAACTGGACCAACGGCCTGACCGGTGACTGGCTCATCAGCCGCCAGCGCTTCTTCGGCGTGCCGATCCCCGTCTGGTATCCGCTCGACGAGAACGGCGAGCGGGTCGAGGGCGGTGTGATCACCGCCGAGGTCGCGAGCCTGCCGGTCGATCCGACGACCGACGTGCCGCCCGGGTTCACGGAGTCCCAGCGCGGCGTGCCGGGCGGTTTCGAGGGCGAGAAGGACATCTTCGACACGTGGGCGACGTCCTCGCTCACGCCGCAGCTGGCGGGTGGATGGCAGCGCGACGAGGAACTGTGGAGCGTCGTCGCACCGTTCGACCTGCGCCCGCAGGGCCAGGACATCATCCGCACGTGGCTGTTCTCGACGATGGTGCGTTCGGCTCTCGAGGACGATCGGGCTCCGTGGTCGGATGCCGCCATCAGCGGCTTCATCGTCGACCCCGACCGCAAGAAGATGTCGAAGTCCAAGGGCAACGTGGTCACCCCCGCCGACATCCTCGACCAGCACGGCACCGACGCGGTGCGGTACTGGGCCGCATCGAGCCGGCTCGGCGCCGATGCCGCGTTCGACCCCCAGAACCCGACGCAGGTGAAGATCGGGCGACGCCTGGCGATCAAGGTGCTCAATGCAGCCAAGTTCGTGCTGTCGTTCCCCGTGCCGGCGGGCGCCGAGGTGACCCACGCTCTGGATGCCGCGATGCTCGCGACTCTCGACCGTGTGGTGCGCGATGCCACGGCCGCCTTTGAGGCGTACGACCATGCCCGCGCGCTGGAGATCACCGAAGCGTTCTTCTGGACGTTCTGCGACGACTATCTCGAACTCGTCAAGGAGCGCGCCTACAACCAGACCGACGTCGGACAGGCCTCCGCGGCACTCGCGTTGCGCACGGCGCTGTCGACGTTGCTGCGTCTCCTCGCCCCCGTGCTCGCGTTCGCGACGGAGGAAGCCTGGTCATGGTTCGAGGACGGCTCGGTGCACACCGCGTCCTGGCCTGAGCCTGTCGACGGCGGCGCACCCGGTGACCCGGGCGTGCTCGCGGCGGCCAGCGCTGCGCTCATCGGCATCCGCCGTGCCAAGACCGAGGCCAAGGCGTCTCAGAAGACGCCGGTGGCGCGCCTCGTGCTCGGCGGCGACGACGTGACCATCGCCGCCCTCCGTCTCGCAGAGGGCGACCTCAAGGCTGTCGGGCGCATCGCCGAGCTGGAGCTGGTCGGTGGCGGGGAAGGCCTGGTCGTGCAGGCCGTCGAGCTCGCTCCGGAGGCGTGAGATGCAGCTCGGGACACGATGGACCAGCGGCGACGAGCCGCCGGCGGCCGTTCCTGCCGTCCTGCGACCGCAGATCCACGCTGTCGATCGCGCGCTTCCCGGCGACGACCTCGGCCAGCCGCGCCCTCGCTGGACGCTAACCTTCTTGGAGGGGCGCCCGATCGCCGAGTTGGACACCGGCGTGATCGTGGAGGCCACGGCATCCGGTGAGGTGCTCGTGCGGCACGACGACGAGGATGAGTTCGGCTGAGAACGGGCGCTCCTAGGTGAAGGACGGCGTCGGCGGCACGACGTCGTAGACGAGCCGGGCGAAGGGCCCAGCCGCGTGAGCAGAGCGCAAGGAGAGGTGCTTTGCTTCGATGCGCCGGGGCAGCAGCGGCGCCCCTGCGCCGAGCGTGACGGGCGCGACCGACACGGCGATCTCGTCGAGGGCACCCGCCTCGAAGAACTGACCCGCCAGGTCTCCGCCCCCTACGACCCAGATGTCACGGTCTCCTGCCGACGCGCGGATCCGCGGCAGCGCCGCAGCGACCGCACCGGAGACGAAGGTGACATCGGCGCCCGCGGGAATCGGCAGCGCGCGCGTGGTGAAGACGAACGTGGGTGTGTCGCCATAGAGCTCTCGCCAGCGCTCGGGGCGCGCCAGCAGATCCTCCGCCGCGAGTACCCACTCGTACGTCGTCGCCCCCTGCACCAGAGCGCCGACGTTCGAGGGAAGCAGGTCTGGATCGGGGTCGGTCCCGCCGGCCGCAGCGAAGAGCCACTCGAGTGAGCCGTCCGTATCGGCGATGAAGCCGTCGAGCGAAACGGCGGTGTCGAAGATGATTCGTCCCATGCCGACGACAGTAGGGGTCTGCTCCGACATCGCCGACTCGAGCGCCGTCAAGCGATCTCCGCTCCCGCCTGTCGCGTCCCCGCGATGAGCAGTCGCATGCCGAAGAGAGCGACGATCGCCGTCGCGGCGCCACCGATGAGGAAGGGTAGGCGCAGATCGATCCGCGCGACGAGGCCGCCGAGGATCGTGGCGATCGGGAACAGCCCCCAGGTGAGGGTGCGCGTGATGCCGAGCACGCGGCCGAACATATCGGGCGGGATGATCTGCTGACGCAGGCTGCCCCACGGCACGTTCCAGATCGACACCGCGCACGCGGCGGTTGCGAAGGCGAGGATGGCCGTCCAGACCGACGGTGCGATGCCGGTGAGCAGCATCGCGACACCTCCGCCGAGGATTGCTGCGAACATCACCGGGCCCCGCCCCCATCGAGCCACCAGACGCGGCGCGAGCAGCGATCCGCACAGGGCGCCTACCCCGAGACCGGCGGTGACGAACCCGATGGCAGCGGCCGGGACGGCTAGCGCGTCGACGAAGAAGAGGACGATGACCGCCTGCGCGAAAGCCAGCGCGCTTCCGGTGAACGAGGTGAACACGACCATCGTGCGCAGATAGCGGTGATGCCACAGGTAGGAGAGCGCCTCCCGCGCCCCCGAGCGCTGTGCAGCAGGACGAGCGGCGTCGTCGGGATCGGCCGGCGCGCGAAGCGGCCGAGCCGCCGAAAGGGGAAGCAGCAGAGCGAGGACGACCGGGACAAGGTACCCCGCCGAACCGATCCAGAGCGGCAGGGCGAGTGAGGCGGCGAACAGGATGCCGGAGATCGGGGTGGCGATGAAACTGTCGACGGTCACCTGAGCAGCCTGGATCCACCCGTTCGCGCGATCGAGCTGATCACGCTCGACCACGCCGGGGATGACCGCATTCGTGGCGTTGTCGAACAGCGTCTCGCCCAGACCGAACACCAGCGTGCCGACGAACAGCGCCCAGAGGCTCAGGCTGCCGGAGGCACCGAGGACGGCGAGCCACAGCGCCACGCTTCCCCGGATCACGTTCGCCAACGCCATGACGTAGCGCCGATCCAGGCGGTCGACGATCATCCCCGCGGGCAAGCCGAAAATCAACCACGGCACGAACGCCAGTGCCGACAGCACCGAGATCACCAGCGGGTCGGAGCTCAGCGTGATGGCGATCAGGGGCACCGCCGTGCGTCCGACACCGTCGGCGAGGTTGCTGAAGACCGCCGCCGACCACAGCGTGCGAAAACCCCGCCCGAGCGGGGCCCGGTGGACGGGTGGCAGCGGCGAGGACGCCGGTGCCCCGGCATCCTTGTGCGTGGCGGGAGTCGTCATGAGCTGAGTCCATCTTCGGGGAGCGGGAAAACATCGGTGCGGATGCTGATGGGATGGAGGTCCGCGCCGGTCTGATCGCGGTAGAGGTCGCCGTAGCGCAGCACGAGCTCGTGCATCTCGGTGATGAGCGCCTCCGTCTGCGCCGGAGTGAGTCGCAACGTCGAGGTGGCGACCATCGCGTTGGCTTCGTCGAGGCCGTCGGGAGAGGCCAAGCTCTCGGTCACGTAGCGCATCAACTGCTGGTGACGCCGCGTGAGGAACTCGCTCATGACGAGCTGCGTGGCCGCCTTGCCGGCGGGCGTCTTCATCGCCGCCGGGTTGGTGAAGGAGATGCCGCCGCGGGGCCGCTCCCACCAGCGCTCGCGTCCCGTGCCGCGGTCACTGATCTCTCGGATGAGGTCGTGCTTCGCGAGTGCGCGCAGGTGGTAGCTGGTTGCCCCGGACGACTCCCCCGTCATCGCCGCCAAGGAACTGGCCGTCTGCGGGCCGTACTGGTTGAGGATGTCGAAGATCTCGATCCGCAGCGGGTGGGCGAGGGCGCGCAGCGCTCCGGCGTCGAGTCGGCGCTCTTCGGCGCGTCCCGTTACGGATCCGTCGGGTGCATCATCGGGGGTCATGATGCAAAGCTACTCGTGCAAAGAAGCCTTTGCAACCAGATCTTTGGAGATTTCCGGCCTACGCTGGAGGGATGATCGACGTCGACTCCAATCCTCTGCTGGCACCCTCTTCACTGCCCTACGGCCTCCCCGACTACTCGTCGATCGCCCCGGCGCACTATCTCCCCGCGTTCATGGAGGGGTTCGCGCGGCACCGCAGCGAGATCGATGCCATCGTCGCTGACGCGTCCGCCCCCACCTTCGAGAACACGATCGTCGCGTTGGAGCGCGCCGGAGAGCTCTTGGGCCAGGTGGCGCGCACCTTCTACACGGTCTCCTCCGCCGACGCGACGCCCGAGATCCAGGAGGTCGAAGAGACGCTCGCGCCGCTGATGGCCGCCCATCACGATGCCGTGCAATTGGACGGCGCGCTCTTCGCGAGAGTACGGGCCGTTTTCGACAGTCGCGACGAACATGCGCTGAGCGCAGAGGAGCGCTATCTGGTCGAACGTCGATTCCGCGAGATGGCTCATGCCGGCGCGGGGCTCGACGATGCCGAGAAGCAGCAGCTCACGGATCTCAACCAGCGGCTGTCGGTGCTCACGACGACGTTCGAGAAGAATCTGCTCGCGGACACGAACGACCTCGCCGTCGTCTTCGACTCCGCGGACGAACTCGACGGCCTGACGGACGGTGAGTTGTCTGCCGCCGCGCAGAATGCCGCGGACCGCGGACTCGAGGGGCGCTACGTCGTGACGCTCACGCTCTTCACCGGGCATCCGTACCTGTCGAGCCTCACGCGCCGCGAGAGCCGCCGACGTCTGCTCGCGGCCTCGCGATCGCGTGGTGCGCGCGGCAATGCGAACGACAATCGCGACGTGCTGCGTGAGATCGTGCGCCTGCGTGCGCAGCGGGCTGCGCTCCTCGGATACGAGAACCACGCCGCCTACGTGACCAGCGACGAGACGGCCGGCTCTCCCGGGGCCGTCCGTGCGCTGTTGCGGCAGCTCGCTGCACCGGCGGCGGCCAACGCGCGTGCGGAGCAGGCGGCGCTGCAGGCGATGGTGGACGCTGAGCCCGAGCCGTTCCCACTCGAAGCGCACGACTGGGCGTTCTATACCGAGCGTGTGCGCGAAGCGGAGTATGCCGTGGATCGCACGGCACTGCGGCCCTGGTTCGAGGCGGAGCGGGTGCTCGTCGACGGGGTCTTCTTCGCCGCGTCCTCGCTGTACGGCATCACGTTCACCGAACGTCCCGATCTTCCCGCCTACCACCCCGACGTGCGCGTCTTCGAAGTGCGCAACGCCGACGGATCCGCGCTCGGCCTGTTCCTCTTCGACCTCTACACGCGCGACACCAAGCGCGGCGGGGCGTGGATGAACTCGATCGTGACCCAGTCGCACCTGCACGGTACGCGCTCGATCGTGGTGAACAACCTCAATGTGCCCAAGCCGGCCGCCGGGCAGCCGACGCTGTTGACGCTCGACGAGGTCACGACGATGTTCCACGAGTTCGGGCACGCGCTGCACGGCCTGTTCGCGACGGTGACCTTCCCGCACTTCGCGGGGACTGCCGTCTTCCGCGACTTCGTGGAGTTTCCGAGCCAGGTGAACGAGATGTGGATCCTCTGGCCGGAGGTGCTCTCGTCGTACGCGCGGCACATCGAGACCGGTGAGCCGTTGCCCGCCGACGTCGTCGCCCGCCTGCACGCCTCCGAAGCCTTCAACCAGGGGTTCGCGACGAGCGAGTATCTGGCGGCGGCGTGGCTCGATCAGGCCTGGCACGGCGTGAACGTCGAGGAGGTCGATGCGGTGACGGACGTCGCCGCGTTCGAGGCAGCGGCGCTGGCGGACATCGGTCTGCACAATCCGGTCGTGCCGACGCGGTACTCGTCCACCTACTTCGCTCACGTGTTCTCGGGCGGCTACAGCGCGGGCTACTACTCGTACATCTGGAGCGAAGTGCTCGACGCCGACACGGTCGAGTGGTTCGCGGAGAACGGGGGCTTGACCCGCGCCGGCGGCGATCGCTTCCGCGAGCGGGTGCTCGGAGTGGGCGGCTCGAAGGACCCGGTGGAGGCGTACCGTGACTTCCGCGGGCGGGATGCCGACATCGCGCCTCTGCTGGTGCGGCGAGGACTCGGAAGCTGACGAGCGGGCGGGAGGCGGTGTGCGATGGCGCCACCTCCCGCTGCCTCGCTCAGGGTGTCGCCGAGGGAATCGGAAGGGGCGTCGCTGACGGCGAGGGGGCTGCGGACGCGGGGAGGGTCGGCGTCGAGGACGGAATCGAGGCGGGGCATTCGATCGGCCGATAGGACGAGCGACCCTGCCGCACGTGGAACCGGAAGCACTCCGTGGCGCTTCCTGCGGCGACACCGGGCTGGAAGAGTTCGCGGGACGGTTGCGGTTGGACGCTCACGCGCAGGCGGACGTCGATGCGTGCCCCGTCGGGATCGGACGTCGACCCGCGCCACGAATACGCGTGGACGTCGGCTCCCCCGACCGTCCCGATGAACTCGGCGCCGGCGAGCGTCTGTGCATCCACACCCGGGCCCGGCTGGTTCACCCGCCGTTGCAGCTCGCGTGCCGCCATGTCGACGCGCGCATGCGCGATCGATTCTCCGTCGCGCGGGCCGAAGGCGTGCATGAAGGTGACGGCACCGACTCCGGCGAGGATGAGGGTGGCCATCACGATGGCGACGGCGATGCGGAGCACGCGAACGCCTTTGCGTGGCTGTTCCCGGTGTGTGTGTGGCGCGGACACCGTTTCAGGCGCTCTTGCGCTTGTGCTCCAGCACGAGGGTCGGTGGAGCTCCCTCGGTGACGGCTGCGCGGGTCACGATGACCTTGGCGACGTCATCCGTGGAGGGGATTTCGAACATGATGGGACCGAGCACATCCTCGAGGATCGCGCGCAGGCCGCGGGCGCCGGTCTTGCGGGCGACGGCGAGGTCGGCGATCGCGCGGAGGGCGTCGTCCTCGAACTCCAGCTCTGCGCCGTCGAGTTCGAACATGCGCTGATACTGCTTCACGAACGCATTCTTCGGTCCGGTGAGGATCTCGATGAGTGCCGCCTGGTCGAGCGGCGCGACGGACGTCACCACGGGCAGGCGGCCGATGAACTCGGGGATCAGGCCGAACTTGTGGAGGTCTTCGGGCTGGACCTCGCCGAAGAGGTTGAGGTCCTCGGACTTGCGATGCAGTGGTGCACCAAAACCGATGCCGTGCTTGCCGACACGCGCGGAGATGATGTCCTCGAGGCCCGCGAAGGCGCCCGCGACGATGAACAGCACGTTGGTGGTGTCGATCTGGATGAACTCCTGGTGCGGGTGCTTGCGGCCGCCCTGCGGCGGCACGGAGGCGACCGTTCCCTCCAGGATCTTCAGCAGCGCCTGCTGGACGCCCTCTCCGGACACGTCGCGCGTGATCGACGGGTTCTCGGCCTTACGCGCGATCTTGTCGACCTCGTCGATGTAGATGATGCCGGTCTCGGCGCGCTTGACATCGAAATCGGCGGCCTGCAAGAGCTTCAGGAGGATGTTCTCGACGTCTTCGCCGACGTAGCCGGCCTCGGTGAGCGCCGTGGCGTCGGCGACGGCGAAGGGCACGTTCAGTCGCTTGGCGAGCGTCTGGGCGAGATAGGTCTTCCCGCACCCGGTGGGGCCGAGCAGCAGGATGTTGCTCTTCGCGATCTCCACCTCGTCGGCGCGCTGCTCGGCCGACTGCAGGGTCCCGTGGGCGCGGACCCGTTTGTAATGGTTGTACACGGCCACGGCGAGAGCCCTCTTCGCCGGCTCCTGACCGACGACGTACTCCTCCAGGAAGGAGAAGATCTCGCGAGGCTTCGGGAGGTCGAAGTCGCTGACGACACCGTCGGCGGACTCCGCCATGCGCTCTTCGATGATCTCGTTGCAGAGTTCGACGCACTCGTCGCAGATGTACACGCCGGGACCGGCGATCAACTGCTGCACCTGCTTCTGGCTCTTGCCGCAGAAGGAGCATTTGAACAGGTCGGCGCTCTCACCGATGCGAGCCATGATGCTCCTCCTCCAGAGACCTCTCAGGGATGCGCTTCGAGCCTAACCGCTGATACGGACATCTCGCCGGATTGCGATGCGGATGTGAAACTCTCGATGCGCGATGAGGCCCCGCTGGCGAGGCGACGGCGGGGCCTCATCGACGATGACACGCGGTCAGGACGTCAGTGCGGCCGGAACGCGCTTGCGCGAGGTCAGGACCTGGTCGACGACGCCGTACTCGAGGGCCTCGGCTGCCGACAGGATCTTGTCGCGGTCGATGTCCTTGTGTACCTGCTCCTGCGTGCGGTTGGTGTGGCGCGCCATCGTCTCTTCCAGCCACGTGCGCATGCGCATGATCTCGGCGGCTTGGATCTCGATGTCCGACGCCTGGCCGTGCCCGGACTCGCCGACGGCGGGCTGATGCATCAGGATGCGGGCATTGGGCAACGCCAGACGCTTGCCCGGGGCTCCGGCGGCGAGCAGCACGGACGCGGCAGAGGCCGCCTGGCCGAGCACGACCGTCTGGATCTCCGGAGACACGAACTGCATCGTGTCGTAGATGGCCGTCATCGCGGTGAAGGAGCCGCCCGGCGAGTTGATGTACATGATGATGTCGCGGTCGGGATCCTGCGACTCGAGCACGAGCAGCTGCGCCATGACGTCGTCCGCAGATGCGTCGTCGACCTGGACGCCGAGGAAGATGATCCGATCCTCGAACAGCTTGTTGTACGGGTCCTGGCGCTTGTAGCCGTAGGCGGTGCGCTCTTCGAACTGCGGCAGGATGTAGCGGCTGGAGGGCATCTGGAAGCCCTGCGGGATGCCGGCGGTGGGCATGTTCATTCTCGGTTCCTTCAGTTCTTGGTGCCGCCGCCGCCGATGACATCGGTGGCCGACTCGCGGATGTGGTCGACGAAGCCGTACGCCAGGGCCTCCTCGGCGGAGAACCAGCGATCCCGGTCGCCGTCGGCGTTGATCTGCTCCACGGACTTGCCGGTCTGGGCGGCAGTGATCTCCGCCAGGCGCTTCTTCATGTCGAGGATGAGCTGCGCCTGCGTCTGGATGTCGCTCGCCGTGCCGCCGAAACCGCCGTGCGGCTGGTGCAGCAGCACGCGCGCGTTGGGCGTGATGTAGCGCTTGCCCTTCGTGCCCGCGGTCAGCAGCAGCTGGCCCATCGACGCGGCCATGCCGATACCGACCGTGACGATGTCGTTCGGCACGAACTGCATGGTGTCGTAGATCGCCATGCCGGCGGTGATCGAGCCGCCGGGCGAGTTGATGTAGAGGTAGATGTCCTTCTCGCTGTCCTCGGCCGCGAGGAGCAGGATCTTGGCGCAGATCTCGTTCGCGTTCTCGTCGCGCACCTCCGACCCCAGCCAGATGATGCGGTCTCTCAGCAGCCTGTCGAAGACGCTCGTAGCGACAAGTGGTTCAGCCATGGATACTCCTGATTCCGGGTTTCCGTACGCCATTGAATCTATCTGCGCGGGCACGCCGCCTCGCCCGTGTTCGCCGTCGGCGGAGCCTCGTGTCGCAGGTGTCACGAGCGGGAACGACGAAGGGCCGGTTGCCGCAGCATCCGACCCTTCGTGGGGACGCGTCCCCGTGGACTTACTCCGCGTCGGCCTTCTTCGCCGACACCTTCTTGGCGGCGGGCTTCTTCGCGGCGGGCTTCTTCGCGGCCGGCTCCTCGGCGGCATCCGCGTCGGCCTTCTTGGCCGCGGGCTTGCGCGCGGGCGCCTTCTTCGCCGGCTTCGCCTCTGCGGCGGCAGCCTCATCGGCGATCTCCTCCGCCTCCGCGACGACCTCGGCCTCGGCCTCGGCCTCATCCTCGACGACGAAGCCGGTCAGGTCGACCGCCTTGCCGTTGGTGTCGACGACCGACACCTTGCCGAGGGCGATCGCGAGGGCCTTGTTGCGGGCGACCTCGCCGACCATGGCGGGCAGCTGCCCACCCTGCTGAAGAGCGTCGACGAACTCCTGGGGAGCCATACCGTACTGCGCGGCCGACTGGATGAGGTACTGCGTCAGCTCCTCCTGCGAGACCTGCACGTCGTGCGCCTCGGCGAGCTTGTCGAGGATCATCTGCGTGCGGAACTGCTTCTCGCTGGCCTCGGTGACCTCGGCACGGTGCTCGTCGTCCTCCAGGCGGCCCTCGCCCTCGAGGTGCGTGTGCACCTCGTCCTCGACCAGCTGCGCCGGTACCGGGATCTCGACCTTGGCGAGCAGCGCCTCGATGAGCTTGTCGCGCGCCGCAGCGCCCTGGAGGTACACCGACTGCTCCGAGACACGCTCGGCGAGGCTCTCGCGCAGCTCTGCGATGGTGTCGAACTCGCTGGCCATCTGCGCGAAGTCGTCGTCGGCCTCGGGCAGCTCGCGCTCCTTGACGGCGGTGACGGTCACCGAGACCTCCGCCTCCTGGCCGGCGTGGTCGCCGCCGACGAGGGAGCTGCGGAACGTCGTGTCCTCACCGGCGGTGAGCGACTCGACGGCCTCGTCGATGCCCTCGAGCAGCTCGCCGGAGCCGACCTCGTACGACACGCCCTCTGCGCGGTCGATCTCCGCGCCGTCGATCGTTGCGACGAGGTTCAGCTCGACGAAGTCGCCCTTGGCTGCGGGACGGTCGACGGTCACCAGCGTGCCGAAACGGCCGCGCAGGCGGTCGAGCTCCGCATCGACGGCGGCCGCGTCGGTCTCGACGGCGTCGATCTCGACGGTGACGTCGTCGAGGGCCGGCAGATCGAACTCGGGACGCACGTCCACCTCGACCTCGACCTTGAGGTCACCGGAGAAGTCCTTGTCGCTGGGCCATTCGATGACCTCGGCCGACGGACGGCCGACGATGCGCACCTCGTTGGCGGTGACGGCTTCGCGGTAGAAGGCATCCAGTCCCTCGCTGACCGCGTGTTCGATGACGGCACCACGGCCGACGCGCTGGTCGATGATCGGGGCGGGAACCTTGCCCTTGCGGAAACCGGGGATCTGGATGTCCTGGGCGATGTGCTCGTACGCGTGCGAGATGCTCGGCTTGAGCTCGTCCGGGGTGACCGTGATGTGCAGCTTGACCCGCGTGGGGCTGAGCTTCTCGACGGTGCTGGTGACCATGCCTGTGTTCTCCTCGTGTCCGGACGCACACGTGCGCGTCCGTGGTTTCTTAGGTCTGGGGGTCGTTCGTGTCGGGGCGACAGGATTTGAACCTGCGGCCTCCCGCTCCCAAAGCGGGCGCTCTACCAAGCTGAGCTACGCCCCGGGCGCGCACTCACCTTTTCAGGTCGCGTGCGCCGAATAACGGCCGTTGGTCAGTCTAGCCGACAAGACCTTGTAGACTCTTCGGGATGCCGCTCGCGAGCGGCCCCGGGGATGTAGCTCAATGGTAGAGCCTCAGTCTTCCAAACTGATGGTGCGGGTTCGATTCCCGTCATCCCCTCCACATGAGCATCGAGGGGCCTGCTTTCCGGCGTTTCCAAAGTGCCGTCCCGAACCGCCACGGCAGGTTCCCGGGTCTGTTCGCGCTCGGACGACCTCACCTGGACGTGTCACCTACGCGGACGATGTTCAGATCGTCGCCGTTCCGCTGACTGACCCGGAGCACTGGCCCTCCACGACGTCAGCGGCCCGACCCGGTCAGCACCGCGGGATCCACGAACGATCGACGCCGCACCGATGGCGGAGTAGTCGACCAGGATGGATGCACGCTCGCGAGGCGAGCACGACGTGAGGTAGAGACGTTGACCCTTCCCTCGACATACCGTCGCTGACTGGTGTCCAGGGGATTCGGCGAGGAGCCGTCGCGGAGGGCGAGCCGCCGCACTGACTCCGTGGCCGGGACGTCGAGAAAGACAGTCGTATCCCAGACGTCGCGCAGCTCGTCACGGTGGAGGAAGATTCCGTCGATGATCACCGTTGCGCCGGCGATCACCGGAAGCCGAGGAGCGGACACAAGCGCGTCGCTGTCGACGTCGTGGACCGCGGCTAGATAGGTGCCCGTCCCCGAGCGGAACGGCACGACGACCTCACGCCGAAAGGCAGCGTAGTCGTAGGAATCGAGCCAGAAGCCTTCGGGTGAGTCGCGACCACGCGCATGTCGCGCTGCGCGTGACCGATGGAACCCATCGATGGAGATCCTTACGACCGCTCTCGCCGGTCGCATGATCTCCGCGAGGTTGTCCGCGAGCGTGGTCTTGCCGGCGCCGTCCACACCGTCGATGGCGATGAAGGTGCACGCCGTACCCGGGGCCGGAGCCGGCAGCAACCGCGCCAACTCCTCGACGAAACTCGAACGCGGCAACATCAGCGCCCGTCGGATGCCGTCGCGTGCGCGGTCGAGTGCGCCCGATAAATCTGGGCGTTGCGGAGGATCCCCGCCTTCTCCTCGTCGGTGAGCTCGCGGCGGACTTTGGCGGGCACGCCGGCAACCAGCGACCCCTCCGGGATGACGGACCCTTCGAGCACGACGGCTCCCCCGGCGATCAGGCACCCCGAACCGATGACCGCACCCGACAGCACCACGCTGCCCATGCCGATCAGCGAGCCATCGCCGATCGTGCACCCGTGCACCACGGCGTTGTGACCCACCGACACATCCCGCCCGATGACCACGGGGTGCTCGGCATCCACGTGCACCGAGACGTTGTCCTGCAGGTTGCTTCCGGCTCCCAGCGTGATCGAAGCACTGTCGCCGCGGACGACGGCGTTGTACCAGACGCTTGCGCCCTCTTCGAGGGTGACGTCGCCGACCAGGCGTGCGCCGGAGGCGACGAACGCGGTCGCGTGTACGACCGGCCGACCGGCCGGGATGGACAGGATCGAGGCGTCGTCGGCGATCGTCATGTGGCCGACGATAGTCGCTGCGGCATATTCACGGCCCATCCGTAAGCCCAGCCTTTTCTACCTTGCGGAATGCAGGGCGCTCGGTAGCGTTGTCATCAACGTGGGAGAACCCCGACGAACGGAGACGAGATCATGACCAAGACGCAGAACATTTCCATGACCGCTGCCGGCCCCGAGGCGGCCGCCGGCACCGCCCAGTTCCTGACGCCCGTCGTGCTCGGACTGCAGGCCCTGGCCGTCAACGGCAAGCAGGCGCACTGGAACGTGCGCGGCGCGAACTTCATCGCGATCCATGAGCTGCTCGACCAGATCGTCAGCAACGCTCGGGGCTTCGCCGACCTCGCAGCGGAGCGCATCGTCGCCCTCGGTCTGCCGGTCGACGCGCGTGTGTCCACGGTCGCCGAGAAGACCGACGCCACCTCGGTGCCGGCTGGCTTCGCGCAGTGGCAGGACGAGATCGTCGCCATCGTCTCGGACATGGATGCCGTCATCTCCGACGTGCAGGCCGCGATCGACGGACTCGACGAGACCGACCTCACCAGCCAGGACGTCGCGATCGCCATCAAGGCCGGCCTCGAGAAGGACCGCTGGTTCCTCTCGGCCCACCTCGCCGCGTAGTCACAGCTCGACACGAACGCCCCGGGACGACATCCCGGGGCGTTCGTTGTTCGTCGGGGCTCATGACACGTGCGTGAGACGGCCCTCGATCATGGTCGCCCGGGCGACAGTCGCGCGCAGGCTTGCCTCATCGGCGCTCAGCGGGTCGCGGTCGACCACGACGAGATCGGCCACGTCGCCGGGGAACAGGGCCGAGCCGGTGTGCGATCCGCCGTCGGTGGAGGCGGCGAGGGCGGTCGCGGCATCCACGCCCTCTTCGGGGCGCCAGGCCGGGCGCCCGTCGCGGGTCCGGAACACGGCGGCAGCCATCGCTGCCCACGGATCCAGCGGGGCGACAGGCGCATCGGATCCGAAGAAGAGGTTGGCGCCGGATGCCGCCAGCGAACGCAGCGCGTACGGGATGCCGGTCTGCGTCGCCCAGATCGTGTCGGTCATGTCGCGGTCATCGATCGCGTGCTCCGGCTGCACGCTGGCACCGACGCCGAGGCGCGCGAAGCGGGGGATGTCGACGTGGGCGACCAGCTGTGCGTGCTCGATGGTGCCGGTCGCACCGGTGGTCGCGAACGCGTCGAGCGCGTGCGAATTCGCGACGTCGCCGATGGCGTGCACGGCGCACGCCAGCCCTCCCCCTGTGGCGCGGGTCATCAGCTCCGCGAGCGTTTCCGGGGGCACGGTGAGCAGCCCGCGGTTGTGGGGGTCGCCGGGATAGGGGTGCGAGCATGCTGCCGTGCGGGTGCCGAGCGAGCCGTCGGTGATGATCTTCAGCGGCCCGACGCGGACGAGCCCCGCCCGATCCAGCGCGTCGCCCGACGCCAGCCTCTCCGCCAGGGCGCGGTCGAGCTGCGCCGGATAGATGCCGAAGCGGACGCGGGCGGCGTCGAACCCGGCATCCAGGCGGCGGCGCCACGCATCCGCATTCCACGCCATGTCGAGATCGACGATGCCCACGATCCCGCGCGCAGCGGCGTCGTCGAGTGCCGCCGTCACCAGCCGGTCGCCGACGAGAGGATCGGCGGCGTTCAGTCGACGGGAGATCTCGAACGCGGGTTCTTCCCGCAGCACACCGGTCTCATCGGCCGTGAAGCCCTCGCGTCGCAACGCCGCGGTGTTGAGCCACACGCTGTGCACGTCGGCGTTGATCAGGTACGTGGGCACATCGCCGGTCGCCGCGTCGAGAGCCGCGAGGGTCATCTCGTCGGGCCACAGCGCATCGCGAAAGCCGGTGCCGATACGTCGACCGTCGCCGAGCGGCGCCGCACCGGCCATCAGAGCGGCGGCCTCGGCGGCCGAGCCCACCGAGCCCAGCGCCACGCGCTGCGCCACGAGTGCCCACTGGACGGTGTGCACGTGGTGGTCCCAGAGCCCCGGGATCACCCAGCCGCCATCCGCGTCGAGCACCTCTCCGCGTCGGAGAAGGGCGCGCACCGGGGCGATGTCGACAATCCGCCCCTGGGCGAGGTGGATGTCGACCGGGTCGTCACCGAACGGGTCGAGCCGGTCGGCACCGGTGAGGCGGGCGTTGGCGATGACGTCGACGGTCGCGCCTCGCGGCGGCATCCCGTTCACAACTCCTCCTCAGGACGCGTCGACGGCGCAGGTGAGGCCTCTCCCGGCCCGTTCAGGCGGACTTGTGCACCACGCGCGGCCCGGAGCGTCTCGTGCGCGCGTCGCATCTCCCCCGCCAGCCGTGGATCGGCGTAGGGACTGCCGGCCTCCAGCTGCACGATGACCTCGTCGACGGTCGCGTCGGGCTTGTTCTGGCTGAGCTTGCGCTTGGCCGCCACCTTTGTGGGCGTCAGCCGGAAGCCCACGGTGCCGCGCTCCAGTCGCCGGACGAACTCCTCATCGTTCGGCGGCTGCCACATCAGCCGCGGCCGCGGCAGGGCGCTCTCGAACCGTGCCACCAGTCTCTCCAGCACCCGGAGGTTCTCTTCCGGCGTGAGGATCTCGGGGATGCCGGACAGGTGCACGGCGACGTAGTTCCAGGTCGGGACGTCGGGTCCGGGGAGGTACCACTGCGGAGAGATGTACCCGTGGGGCCCTTGCGCGATGACCAGCAGCTCGTGCTGCCCGAGGCCGTGGATCGCATCGTCGGGCCTGCCGACGTGGCCGACGACCGTGAGATCGTCGCGGTCCTCGTCCAACAGCACGGCGTAGTGCGAGGCGACCAGACCGTCGGGTCCCTGGCTCACGAGCGTCATCCAGGGGTTCTCGTCGAGGATGCGCCGCAGCTCGGCGACGTCGGTCATGGTGAAGCTGGGGTTCTGTCTCATCGGTGTTTCACTTCTGGCAGTTCGGGCACCAGTAGAGCTTTCGGGCGGCCATCTCCTCGAGGACGATCTCGGTGCCGCAGATGCGACACGGCAGCCCTGCCCGGTGGTAGACCCAGTGTCGATCGTCGCGGCTCGCCATGGCGCGCCGGTAGGCCTCGGCGTCGAGGTCGTCCATGGTCATCATCTGGCCCGTCTCGACCCCGATCACGAGCAGGCGCGACCAATCGCGCCAGAGCTGTCGCACGAGCTCTTCGGGAACCAGCTTTCCCGGCGTGTGCGGGTCGAGCAGGGCGCGGTACAGCAACTCCGCCCGATAGACGTTCCCGATGCCGCTGACGACGGATTGGTCCATGAGTAGCAGACCGATCGGCGTGGGCTTGCGGCGGACGGCCGCGACGAAGCGATCTTCGCCCTCGGCGAGATCATCGACCAGAGGGTCGGGTCCGAGTTTCGCGATCGTCGCCTGCACGTCGTCCGGAGTCTGCAGCTCGCAGGCGGTGGGGCCGCGCAGATCCGCAGACGTGACGGCGGTGAGCAGTCGCAGCCGCACCTGGCCGACGACCGGTGGCGGCCACTCGGTGTCGTCGGCGCCTTCCAGGCCGCGTGTCTGCTCACTCATCCGCACATGCACGCGGGTCTTGCGCGGCGCGCCGATCGAGCTCAGGGAGTTCTCGCCCGCGGCGTCGTAAACGGCGTCCAGATCGGTCCCGCGCTGATTGGTCTGGCCCATGCGCCCGTTGGCCGAGGCGATCGTGGGATCGATCTCGATTTCGCCCGCGAAGTCCCACGCGCCGTACATGCCGAGGTGCACCCGGAGCCAGACGTCTCCGTCGAAGGCGAGGAACATCTGCTTGCCGACAGCGCGCACCTCGATCGCTTCGCGGCCGTCGATGACCGCGGCGCCCTCGGCGAAGCGGCCCTGCGGACTGGATGCCGAGACCTCGCGTCCGACGATGTTTCGATCGAACTGGCGGGCGATGCGGTGTACGGAGTGTCCCTCGGGCATCAGCCGGCTTCGGGATCCATCGCGTCGACGGACTCGCCACCCGCCGGCGCGGGCACCGCTGCCCGCGGGTCGGGAAGGAGACTGCCGTCGTGCTCGAACGCCGCCAGCTGGGCGATGCGGCGTGCGTGGCGCTCCTCCCCCGAGAAAGGGGTGGCGATGAAACGGTCGATGAAGGCGATGGCCTCGTCGACGGTGTGCTGACGGGCTCCGATGGAGATCACGTTGGCGTCGTTGTGCTCGCGCGCCAGCTCGGCGGTCGCGATGCTCCAGACGAGGGCGGCGCGGACACCGCGCACCTTGTTGGCGGCGATCTGCTCGCCGTTTCCCGACCCGCCGAACACGACGCCCAGCGTCTCGATCCCGGCCGCCTGATCGCGGACGACGGCCTGGGCGGCGCGGATGCAGAACGCGGGATAGTCGTCGAGCGGGTCGTATTCGATCGGCCCGTGGTCCACGACGTCGTGGCCCTGCCCCGCGAGGTGGTGCTGCAGCTGCGTGGAGAACTCGAGACCCGCATGATCGGTGGCGATGTGGATGCGCATGCCCCCATCCTAGGGAGCCCCGGAACGCCTGCGGCGGCGCGCGAAGAGACGATATGATGGCTTTATCATGCCATTCACTCAGAGCCAGCGCCCCCTCTACGAGGTCAAGGCGAACCTGTTCAAGGGGCTGGCGCATCCCCTCCGCATCCGTCTTCTCGAACTGCTCGCAGGGGCTGAGGAGGTCCGCGTCGCGGACCTCCAGTCCGAAACGGGCCTGGAGGCTTCGCATCTGTCCCAGCACCTCGCCGTGCTGCGCCGTCACCGACTCGTCGAGTCCGAGCGTCGCGCCAGCCACGTCTACTACCGGTTGGCCGACCCCGGCGTCGCGGACCTGCTGACCGCGGCTCGTGAGCTGCTTCTCGGCATCCTGAGCGCGGATGGCGAGCTTCTCGTCGATGCGCAGTCCCTGCCCGCACTGCCTGCGGCGCGCTCGTGAACGTCCGGATCCGCAACCTGCTGCCCTCGCGTCGGGACTACGCGGGGCTGCGGCGCACGTGGCGCGGTGACCTCGTCGCCGGCGTGACCGTCGGCATCGTCGCGCTCCCGCTGGCGCTGGGTTTCGGTGTGAGCTCGGGTCTCAGCGCGGAGGCGGGCCTGGTGACGGCCGTCGTGGCCGGAGTGATCGCCGCGGTCTTCGGCGGCGCGCACGTGCAGGTGTCCGGGCCGACCGGGGCGATGGTCGTCGTCCTGGTTCCGATCGTGGCCGGCCACGGCCCGGGCGCCGTCGTGGTGGTGACGCTCCTGGCGGGCGTCCTGGTGGTCCTTGCCGGCGTGCTCCGGCTGGGGCGCGCCGTCTCCTTCATCCCGTGGCCCGTCATCGAGGGGTTCACGCTCGGCATCGCGGTGATCATCTTCGCCCAGCAGATCCCCGCGCTCGTGTCGTCCCACGTCGCCGGTGCGAGCGAGCACAGCTCCAACGCGATCGTCGCGGCCGTGCAGGCCTTCGCCACTCTCGACCCTGCGTATGCCGCGTGGGCGCTGGGAGCAGTGGCCGTCGTCACGGCATGTATGTGGGGTGCGCCCCGGCTGCACCGCAGTGTGCCCGGGTCTCTGGTCGGCATCGTCGTCGTCGCCGTCGCGGCCCTCGTCGTCGGCACCCCGTTGGCCCGGATCGGTGCCCTCCCCGGCACACTGCCCGCTCCCGCGCTGCCGGCGATCGACCTCTCCAGCCTCGCGGCCCTGACGGCCCCGGCTGCGACGGTCGCAGCGCTGGCCGCCATCGAGTCGCTCCTGTCGGCGCGCGTCGCCGCGAGCTTGGGTGACACGGGGACCTATGACCCGGATCGGGAGCTGATCGGGCAGGGGCTCGCATCGATCGGTTCGTCCCTGTTCGGCGGGATGCCGGCGACCGGCGCGATCGCACGGACCGCCGTCAACGTGCGATCGGGTGGGCGCAGTCGCCTGGCCGCGGTGACGCATGCCGTCGTTCTGCTGCTGGTCGTGCTCGTGGCCGCCGGCCCCGTCGGGCAGATCCCGCTGGCAGCCCTCGTGGGCGTGCTCATGGTCACGGCCGTCCGGATGGTGCATCTCGACACCGTGCGGGCCATTCTGCGCTCCACGCGCGCGGATGCCGTGGCCTTCGTCGCCACGGCCGTCATCACCGTCTCGTTCGATCTGATCGTGGCGGTCGTCATCGGAGTCGCCTTCGCCGGATTCTTCGCGCTGCGCGGCATGTCGCAGGCGTCGCAGGTGCGGCGCGAAGACGTGCGCGGACAGACGCAACCGGGCGACGACCGTATCGCGATCCTGCGCTTCGACGGGCCACTGTCGTTCACCTCCGCCGATCGGGTGTCGGCCGAAGTCGACGCGGTTCGCGGCGTGTCGGTCGTCATCATGCGGATGAGTCAGCTGGAACTGGTCGATGCGACGGGGGCGCACATGCTCGGCGAGATCACGCAGACGCTGGAGCGCCGCGGCATCACCGTGCTCATCAAGGGCGTGCAGCCCCGACACGAGGATCTGTTCCGCACGGTGGGCGTGCTCGCCGCTCTGCGCCACCACAACCACCTGTTCACCGACCTCCCCTCCGCCATCGCACACGCCCGCAGCCACGTGCAGCGTGAAACGACGACCGCGTAGGCTGGATGGGTTGCCGTCGGCGCCAGCAGTGCCGGATGGTTCAGACCCCACCCCTCACCCACGGGAGTACCGCAGTGCCTGGAGAGAACCTCACCCGCATCGAGGCGCAGGAGCGCCGCGCCATCGTCGAGACGCAGTCGTACGACATCGCGCTCGACCTCACTCGTGGCCCGGAGGTGTTCGGCTCACGCACGGTCGTGCGCTTCGGCGCCACCGAAGGTGCGTCGACGTTCATCGACCTGATCGCCCGCGACGTCCGCGAGATCACCCTGAACGGTGACGCCGTGGAGGTGTCCGCCTTCGCCGACTCCCGCATCGCCCTGGAGGGTCTGCGCGCCCAGAACGAGCTGATCGTCGACGCCGACTGCCTGTACACCAACACCGGCGAGGGCCTGCACCGCTTCGTCGACCCGGTCGACGGCGAGGTCTACCTCTACTCGCAGTTCGAGGTTCCCGACTCCCGTCGCGTGTTCGCCGTGTTCGAGCAGCCCGACCTGAAGGCGACGTTCCGCTTCACCGTGACGGCGCCCGCCGCCTGGAAGGTGATCTCCAACTCCCCCACGCCCGAGCCGCTGGCCGGCGATGGTGGCGCCGCGATCTGGGCGTTCGAGCCCACCCCGCGGATCTCGTCCTACATCACCGCCATCGTCGCCGGCCCGTACGAAGCGACCTTCAGCGAGCTGACCAGCGCCTCGGGCGCCGTCATCCCGCTCGGTGTCTACGGCCGAAAGAGCCTCTGGCAGCACCTGGATGCCGAGTACATCTTCGACAAGACGCGTGAGGGGTTCGCGTACTACGAGGAGAAGTTCGGCGTCCCCTATCCCTTCGCCAAGTATGACCAGCTCTTCGTCCCCGAGTTCAACGCCGGCGCGATGGAGAACGCCGGGGCCGTGACGTTCACCGAGACGTACGTCTTCCGCAGCAAGGTGACCGACGCCGTCAAGGAGCGCCGCGTCGTCACGATCCTGCACGAGCTGGCGCACATGTGGTTCGGCGACCTGGTGACCATGAAGTGGTGGAACGACCTCTGGCTCAACGAGTCCTTCGCCGAGTGGGCGTCGACGATCGCCACCGCGGAGGCGACCGAGTGGACCGAGGCGTGGACGACCTTCAACGCGATGGAGAAGACCTGGGCGTACCGCCAGGACCAGCTGCCCTCCACGCACCCGGTCGTCGCCACGATCAACGACCTCGAAGACGTGCAGGTCAACTTCGACGGCATCACCTACGCCAAGGGTGGCTCCGTGCTGAAGCAGCTGGCGGCGTGGGTGGGCATCGACGCCTTCTTCGCCGGCGTCGGTCAGTACTTCCAGAAGCACGCGTTCGGCAACACCGAGCTGTCCGACCTGCTGGTCGAGCTGGAGGCCACGAGCGGCCGCGACCTGTCCGGCTGGTCGCAGAAGTGGCTCGAGACCGCGGGCGTCAACACGCTTGCGCCGGAGCTTCGCGTAAGCGATGACGGCGTCATCTCGCGGTTCGCCATCGTGCAGACCGCGCCTGCCGATTACCCGACGATCCGACCGCACCGCCTCGGCGTCGGCTTCTACGCGCTCGAGGGTGGGGCGCTCGTGCGCACACGCCACATCGAACTCGACGTCGATGGCGACCTCACGGAGGTGCCGAAACTCGTCGGTGAGCGCCAACCCGACCTCATCCTCCTGAACGACGAGGACCTCGCCTACGCGAAGATCCGTCTCGACCCGCGCTCGCTGACCACCGCGATCGACCACCTCGCCGGTATCAGCGATCCGCTGGCGCGCTCGCTCGTGTGGGGTGCGGCCTGGGATCAGACACGGGATGCCGAGGCGTCGGCATCCGATTACATCGATCTGGTCCTGCGCAACATCGGCGCCGAAACCGAGTCCACGACGGTGCGCACCACCCTCGCGCAGCTGCAGCTCGCGGCGAACGCGTACGTCGCCCCCGACAAGCGTGAGGTTGCGCGGGTGCGCGTCGCCGACGGCCTGTGGGCGCTGGCTCAGGGCGCCGAGGCGGGCAGCGACAGCCAGCTCCAGTTCGTCACGGCCTTCGCCTCCGCAGCGGCGACGGCCACACAGTGGGAGACGGTGCGCGCTCTGCGCGACGGTGAGCTGACGTTGCCTGAACTCGAGATCGACGCCGACCTCTCGTGGGCGCTGCTGGTGTCGTTGGCAGCCGGCGGGGTCGTCTCGTCCGAGCAGATCGATGCGGCGCTGGCCGCGGACAACACGGCGAAGGGCGGAGAGTTCGCGGCTCAGGCGAAAGCGGCCCTGCCCACGGTCGAGGCCAAGCGTGCGGCCTGGGCGTCGCTCGTCGACAGCGCCGACCTGCCGAACACCGTCGTGCGCTCCGCCGCTCTCGGATTCGTGCACCCCGCCGGCATCGCGGCGCTGGAATCGTTCGTCCAGCCGTACTTCGACATGCTGCTGCCGGTCTGGGAGTCGCGGACCTACCAGATCGCGAACTACCTCATCACGGGGCTGTATCCCGCGCCGCTCGCCTCCCTGGCATTGCGCGACGCGACCTGTCAGTGGCTCGCCTCGCACACCGAGGCCCCGGCGGCCCTCCGCCGGCTCGTGAACGAGAACCTCGCGGGCGTCGAGCGCGCCCTCGCTGTGCAGGAGCGCGACGCCGACAGCTGATCGCGTCCCGCCACGCTCAGCCGCGCATCCTCCGTCCGGACGAGGGTGCGCGGCTGATCTCATCCTCTCGCAGGATGTGGTGCCGACCTGGGTCGCCGTAGCGTCGAAGCATGATTGTTGCTGAGAACCTCACGAAGAGATACGGAAGCACCACCGCCGTCGACGACGTCTCGTTCACGGTGCGACCCGGGCAGGTGACCGGCTTTCTCGGCCCCAATGGCGCCGGAAAGTCGACGACCATGCGCATGATCGTCGGGCTCGACGCCCCGTCGGCGGGCCGCGTGAGCGTCGGTGGGCACGGGTACACGCAGAGTCGTTCACCGCTCACGGAGGTCGGCGTGCTGCTCGATGCGAAAGCCGTGCACACGGGGCGTTCGGCCCGTGGGCACCTGCGTGCCATGGCGGCGACCCACGGCATCGCGAACACGCGCGTCGACGAGGTCATCGCCCTCACCGGTCTCGAGGCTGTCGCGGGCACGCGCGCAGGGAAGTTCTCCCTCGGCATGGGGCAGCGACTCGGCATCGCGGCGGCGCTTCTCGGCGACCCGCAGACGCTGATTCTCGACGAGCCGGTCAACGGCCTCGACCCCGAAGGCGTGCGGTGGGTGCGTCAGCTCGTGCGTCATCTGGCGGGAGAAGGCCGCACCGTGCTGTTGTCGAGCCACCTGATGAGTGAGATGTCGCAGACCGCCGACCACGTGATCGTCCTCGGTCGCGGACGCGTGATCGCCGACGCGCCCCTTCCCGATTTGGTGCGGGCATGGACGCGCAATGAGGTGCTCGTCCGCACCCCGCGCGCATCCGATCTCGCCGGAGCGCTCGGCTCGCCGGACGTCACGGTGACCGATGCCGGCGACGGAGGCCTGCTCGTCGCGGGCGTCAGCGCTCGCGCGATCGGCGATCTCGCCGCTGAGCGCGGCATCCCCCTGCACGAGCTCACACCACGAACCGGTTCGCTCGAAGAGGCCTACATGGCGCTCACCGAAGGCGCCGTCCAGTACAAGACGAAGGAGATCGCATGACCACCGCGACCGCCCCGACGGCATCGTCCGCTGCGCAGACACGTGCCGCGGCCTCGCCCTACCACCTCACGTTCGCCCGCGTCGTTCGCAGCGAGTGGCTCAAACTGCTGTCGCTGCGCTCGACCTGGTGGTCGCTCGCGATCACCGTCGCGCTCTCGGTGGGCATCTCGTTGCTGATGGCCTCGGCCCTGCGTGACTTCGACGCGGGGTTCGCGCCGGTGATGGTCATCGTCATGCCGATGCAGTTCACGATGCTCGTCGCCGGCATCCTGGGAGCGATCGCCATCACCGGGGAGTACTCCACGGGGATGATCCGCTCGACTCTGACGGCAGAGCCGCGTCGTGGCGCCGTGCTGATCGCGAAGGCCCTCGTCGTGGCGGTCGTCCTGGCCCTGACGACCGCGGTGACCTACGCGATCGCCGTGCTGACGACGGCACCGATCCTCAAGACGGCGATCGACTGGTCGGATCCCACGCTGTCCTGGTTCCCGCTGCTGGCGGGTGTGTTCGCCATGGCGATGTTCGCCCTGATCGGTCTCGGCTTCGGCTTCATCGTGCGCAACGGTGCCGGCGCGATCGCGGCGACCGTGGGCGTGCTGTTCGTCCTGCCGATCGTCCTCAGCATGTTCTCCTTCGCCGGCGAGGGCTGGAAGTGGATCGTGGATGCCAGCGCCTATCTGCCGGTGTCGGGGGCGCAGTCCGCGACCACCGCCGGTGGCGAGGACGTGCTGCGAGGCGTGGCGACCCTCGCGGCATGGCCTGCCGCGCTGCTTCTCGGAGCCTGGGCGAGCCTGCGCGGTCGGGACGCCTGAGCTGGAGGAGATGACGGCTTCCGCGTCCACCCGGCGTGATCCGCCGCTTCTGGGCGCGCCATCCTCGCCTGACCGACGTCATCGTCGCTCTTCTCACCGCCCTGGTGACGTTTCCCGCCCCAGGACGGGACGATTTCGCCGGCGACGCGCGGCTGTGGACGGGGGTGCGTCCCATCGTCGTCGTCGTGCTCACCCTCGCGTGCGTGGCGATGCTCTGGCGTCGCCGTCTCCCACTGGTGCCGTTTTCGCTCGCGGCGGTGGGCGCCGTTCTCGCCGTGTCATCCGGTGCGGGTGTGGGGGCGGCGACGACGGCCGTCGCCGTCTACGCCGTCGCCGTGTACGCGGGGCCCTCGGCCGCGTGGATCGCGTCGGGAATCGTCGTCGGTGGGGCGGCGATGGCCGCGGGCACCGCCGTCCTGCTCGGGGCGTTGCCGTGGTCGACGGCGGTCAACGGGTGCGCCGCTCTTGCGGTGGGCCTCCTGCTCGGGTGCCTCGTGGGCGTGAACATCGGCAACCGCGCCCGTTACGTCGAGGCGCTGATGGAGACTTCCGGTCAGCTGTGGGCCGAACGCTCGCAGCACGCGGAGCACGCCGCCGCTGCCGAGCGTGCGCGCATCGCTCGCGAGATGCACGATGTCGTGGCGCACTCGCTCACGGTGATGGTCGCGTTGGCCGAGGGCGCCACGGCCACGGAGGATGCGGCGCGCGCCCGTGCGGCGACGGGCCCGACCCGATTCGTGTCGTCATCGCCGACGACCAGCAGCTCATCCGGCTCGGGTTCGGGCTGGTGCTCGACGCGGAGCACGACATCACGGTGGTGGGCGAAGCCGCCGACGGCGCCGACGCCGTCGCCCTGTGCATCGCCCTCCGGCCGGACGTGGTGCTCATGGACGTGCGCATGCCCCGCCTGGACGGTGTGGCGGCGACGGCGCGCGTCGTCGCCGAGGCGCCGGAGACGCGGGTGCTGGTGCTCACGACGTTCGACCTCGACGAGTACGCTTTCGGCGCTCTGGATGCCGGGGCCAGCGGCTTCCTGCTGAAGGACGTCGAGCGCAGCGCGCTGGTGACGGCCATTCGCGCCGTGGCAGCCGGCGATGCCGTGCTGGCGCCGCGGGTGACCCGTGAAGTGCTGCGTCGGCGCGCCGTCCGGGCGCCCGCGTCGCACTCCGTGGACGATGCCGAGAGGTCGGCCATCGAGGCGCGGGTGGGCGAGCTCACGCCTCGGGAGAAGGACGTGTTCTTCGCGCTGGCGCGCGGGCTGACGAACGCCGAGATCGCGCGCGAGCTGTTTCTCAGCGAGAGGACCGTGAAGACCCACGTCGGTCGCGTGCTCGCCAAGCTGGGTGCGCGAGATCGCATTCAGGCCGTCATCATCGCCCATTGGGGTGGGTGGGCCGACGACTCCCCCGCGGGTTCCCAGAACGGGCAGAGCCGGCCTCGTTAGGATTGAGGAGATGCGGTACTTCTCTGACTCCGGCGGCGGAGCGACGGCCCCCGTGATCGACCCCGGGGTGTGGACGGCGATCCTCACCTGGCTGGGCGAGGCCGGGGTGAACCTCCTCACGATCGCGGGCATCATCGTCGGTGCGTTCATCGTCTCGTGGGTGCTGCGCCTGGTCATCCGGAGGATCGTCAACCGGATCGTCTCCGGCGCCAAGAGCAAGGCGAACGTCGATGACACGCAGGCGTTGGAGCGCTCACCGCTGGCCGCCATGCGGCTCGTGCAGCGCACCCGCACGCTCGGGTCGATCCTGCAGAACATCGTCAACGTCGCGATCGTCACCATCGCCATCCTGCTGACCTTCAACGTGCTCGCTCCCAGCGCGCTCGGCTCCTTCGCGCTGCTGTCGGCGGCGATCGGCGCCGGCCTCGGCTTCGGTGCGCAGAACATCGTCAAGGATGTGCTCAACGGCATCTTCATCGTCGCCGAGGATCAGGTCGGCATCGGCGACGTCGTCGATCTGGGTCTGGCCACCGGCATCGTGGAGTACGTCAGCGTCCGCATCACGCACGTCCGGGACGTCAACGGGACACTCTGGTACGTACGCAACGGCGAGATCACCCGCATCGGCAACATGTCCCAGGGATGGTCTCGTGTGATCATCGACCTCGCTCTGCCGGTCGACGTCGAGATCGATCAGGTCGAGAAGACCATGCTCGCCACGGCGAAGAACCTCGCGAAGGATCCGAAGTGGCGCACCCGCGTGATCGAGCAGCCCGAGGTGTGGGGCCTGGAGTCGATCACGGGGGACGCGCTCGTCATCCGTCTCGTCATGAAGACGCGTGCCAACGCGAAGGACGATGTCGCCCGGGAACTGAGGATGCGTCTGAAGCGGGCGATGGACGAAATGGGCGTCACCCTTCCGTCGATGAACACGGTCATGCTGGCCGGCCTCGAGGGCGCCCAGCGCGTGCGCGGCGCCAACCCGCCGCGCACGCGGCCGACACCCGTCGCGACGGCGGACGGCAAGGGCATCTGGAAGCCCAAGCGCGGCGGAAAGGCGGCCCCCGCGCCGACGGCCTCCGGCGGGGCGGATGCCGCGACGTCCCCGGACGGCTCGACGACGACACCGAAGAAGACGGATGAGGAGAGTTCGTGAGCGACGACGCGGAGACGTTCTATGCGCAGGTCGGCGGGCACGAGACCTTCGTGCGGCTCGTGGATGCCTTCTACCGCGGCGTGGCCGCCGACGACGTGCTCAAACCGATGTATCCCGAGGACGACCTGGGCCCCGCCGCCGAGCGGCTCACCCTCTTCCTCGAGCAGTACTGGGGCGGACCGACGACGTACAGCGAACGACGCGGGCATCCACGTCTGCGCATGCGGCACATGCCTTTCCACGTCAATCCGGACGCGCGGGATCGATGGTTGACGCACATGCGCCGTGCCGTCGACGAGCTTGAGCTGTCTCCGCTGCACGAAGCCACACTCTGGGACTACCTCCAGCGCGCCGCGCATGCCATGGTGAACACATTCGAGCCGCGTGGGATCGGTCCCGAACGGACCCCCACGGCATCCTCGCTACCGCTTCATCCCTCGGATCCGACGAGCTGACGCTCCCCCTCCGGCACGGGACCACGACGAAGGAGTCGACGATGGCAAAGTCACAGCATCACGAGGCGGACGTGCTCGTGATCGGGTGGGGCCTTGCCGGGCTCGTGGCCGCGACGGAAGCGGCCGCCGCCGGGCGGCGCGTGATCATCGTCGACCAGGAACCACGCGCCAACCTCGGCGGCCAGGCGTTCTGGTCGTTCGGCGGCCTGTTCTTCGTCGATTCTCCGGAGCAGCGACGGCTCGGAATCTCCGACTCCCTCGAGCTCGCCCGTCAGGACTGGTTCGCCACGGCGCAGTTCGACCGCGACGATGATCATTGGCCGCGCCAGTGGGCCGAGGCCTACCTCGACTTCGCGAGCGGAGAGAAGCGGGCCTGGTTGAGGGAGAAGGGGGTCGGCTTCTTCCCCGTCGTCGGGTGGGCGGAGCGCGGTGGATACAACGCGACGGGCCCGGGAAACTCTGTGCCGCGCTTCCACATCACCTGGGGAACGGGCCCAGGACTGGTCGCGCCGTTCCAGGCGTCCGTGGAGGCCGCGGAAGCGACCGGGCGCATCACGATCCTCCCCCGTCACCGCGTCACGGCACTGAGGACCCACGCGGGAGGTGTGACGGGCGCGCACGGCGACGTGCTCGCCCCCTCAGCGGCCGTGCGAGGAGAGCAGACGTCGCGGGACGTCGTCGGCTCGTTCGAGATCCTCGCGGCCGCGACGATCGTGTCCTCCGGCGGCATCGGCGGCAACCACGATCTCGTCCGCGCACAGTGGCCGGCGCGATTGGGCACGCCGCCGACGCGGATGATCACGGGCGTCCCCGCGTACGTCGACGGGTCCATGCAGCCCGTCGCGCGGGCGGCCGGGGCGCACCTGATCAATGGTGACCGCATGTGGCACTACGTCGAGGGAATCCAGAACTGGAGTCCGATCTGGCCGAACCACGGCATCCGGATTCTCCCGGGCCCGTCGTCGGTGTGGCTCGAGGCGACGGGTGCGCGCCTCCCGGTGCCGTTGTACCCCGGGTTCGACACGCTCGGCACACTGGCGCACCTGCGGCGCACGGGACATGACCATTCCTGGTTCGTGCTGTCGCAGAAGATCATCGAAAAGGAGTTCACGCTCTCCGGAAGCGAGCAGAATCCCGATCTCACCGGGAAAGACGTGCGTCTGCTGCTGCGTTCGCGACTCGGCAAGTCAGCCGCAGGTCCCGTCAAAGCCTTCATGGACCGGGGAGCGGATTTCGTCGTCCGCAGGTCGTTGGACGAGTTGATCGAGGGCATGCGGGCTCTTCCCGGTGGCGAGGTGCTCGATCCGGAGCTCGTGCGCCGCGAGATCGAGGCGCGCGACCGCGAGATCGCCAACGACTTCACGAAGGATGCGCAGATCGCGATGCTCAGATCCGCACGCGCGTTCCGCGGCGACCGCCTCATCCGCACCGCGGCACCTCACCGGATTCTCGACCCGGCGAACGGACCGCTGATCGCCGTCAAGCTCCACGTCCTCACGCGGAAGTCTCTCGGGGGCATCAAGACAGACCTGTCGGCACGGGCGTTGGACGAACGGGGCTCCGTGATCCCGGGGCTGTTCGCCGCCGGTGAGGCGGCGGGCTTCGGCGGCGGCGGTGTGCACGGCTACCGGGCTCTGGAGGGCACCTTCGTCGGCGGATGCCTCTTCTCCGGTCGCATCGCGGGACGAGCGGCAGCCGGTTAGTGTGCCATCGCCGCGGGGCGGGTCAGATCACGTTTCAGGCGACGCCCGTCGCCCGAACCTCCGTCAGCCCCGTGTGCACGCGCGTCCGTGTCAGCACGTGCCCGCGTTGCAGAGTGATCCGCGTCCACGGGCCGCTGCGCCGAACCGCAGCCGTCTCGCCACCGGCGATGAAGCCCAGAGCGAAGGCGGCGAACGCCACCCCACGGGGCAGCTGGCCCAGCTCCCCGTCGGCCTCCCCCCAGACCTGGGCGCGCACGAGCCGGACCACGTCTTCACCGGCGGCCTCGGGGACCGCTTCGGCCACGGCCGCGATGCCCCATTTCGCGCGCGAGGCGAGTGTGGCGGCCTCGATGCCGCTCTCCTCCACCCAGCCGCCCCGCGGCGGAGACACTCCCGCCCACGGTGCCGTGACGGCGGAGTCGGGGAGAACAACCGCGCGCGGGTCGTCGCCGATCGTGAGTGACGCGGCATCCACGACGAGATCGCACTCGAGTTCGGGGTCGACGCGCACGAACCGCATCCCCAGCACGGTCGGGGTGGACTCCAGCAGGCTCTGGGGTGCGAGCGGCGCCGACGTCAGCGCGAGTGTCCCCCCTGCGGCGCGCAGGCGCACGGCGCCGTCACCGAGTCTCGCAGCGCGGTCGGCGAAAGTGAGGACGTCCGACGTCGTCGAAGGGTCGGGGAACCACAGCTGTGCAGACATCCGACTTAAACTATCAAGCGGTACGGATCACGGACGGAGGGCGTGTGGGAGCAGGGATGCGCGGCGAGACCGATCCGGTCGCCGAAATGCTGGACGTCCTGGATATCTCCTCCGGTGACGCCCGAACGACCGAGGACATCTTCACCGGGATCTCCCACCCGATGCCGGCGGGCCGCATCTTCGGGGGCCAGGTGCTGGCCCAGGCCATCATCGCCGCGGACAGGACGACCGGCGACGATCGCGTGCCCCATTCGATGCACGGGTACTTCCTGCGCCCCGGCGACGCGACGCGGGGAGTCACCCTGTCGGTCGATCGCATCCACGACGGCCGCTCCTTCTCCACGCGCCGCACGCAGGTCTACCAGGACGGGGTGCCGATCTTCTCGATGATCGCCTCCTTCGAACACGAGGATGCCGGGTTGGACCACCAGAGCCGCATGCCGGAGGACGTCCTCGGTCCCGAAGAGGCGCTCGCGCGATGGGAGACGACGCGGCGGCATCCGCTGTCGCAGCGTCTTCTGGATCGCAACCCGATCGAGGTCGTGCATGCCGAGGGAGCGATCTACGACGCGGTGCATGGCGAGCACGTTCCCGCCCAGAACGTCTGGATGCGGGCGAAGCGGCCTATCGGGAGCGATCCCGCGCTGCATCGCGCCGTCTTGGCCTATATGAGCGATCTGACCATCCAGGAGCCGGTGCTGCGCGGTCATGGGATCGCCTGGTCGCAGCCGGGGCTGAAGGTCGCCAGCCTCGATCACGCGATGTGGTGGCACCGGCCCGTGCGCGTCGACGAGTGGCTGCTGTACGTGCAGAACTCGCCCAGCGCGCGCGCAGGGCGCGGGCTCTCTTCGGGTCGGATCTTCACGCGCGAGGGCGAACTCGTCGCTTCGGTCGGGCAGGAGATCATGGTCCGCGTCCCCTGACACCGGCTGACTCGTCGGGCTGTCAGCGCCGCCGGAACGACACCGGGTCACCGAGGTAGGGAGCCCACGCGTCACGCATCGTGTCGGTGAGTCGCACCGGTCGGAAGGTGTCTGCTTCGACGAGCACGACGGATGAGGATGCCTTCGCATACAGCGTCTGACGCTCGTCGCCGCGCGGGCTGTAGACCTCGTAGCAGACCTCGATGCTCGATCCCCCGAGCTTTCCGAACCACATCTGGATGTCGAGCGGCTCGCGCCGGTACGGCACCGGCGCGAGGTACTCGATCTCCTGATGAGCGATGAGCGTCAGCACACCGGCATCCGTACCCGCCTCGATCACCGCCGTGTCGGGTGCTTCGTCGCCGAAGACCGGCGTCCAGAACACCCGCACGCGCGCTTCTTCGAGCAGCTTCAGCATCGTCGCGTTGTTGACGTGGTTGAAGGCGTCGAGGTCGCCCCATCGCAGGTGGATGGGGACGTGCAGTCGCTCAGTCACGGGTGAGCTTGCGGTGGGTCGAGCGGTGCGGCTTGGCCGCGTCCGGGCCGAGGCGCTCGATTTTGTTGGCCTCGTACGCCTCGAAGTTGCCCTCGAACCAGTACCACTTGTCGGGGTGCTCGTCGGTGCCCTCGTAGGCGAGGATGTGGGTCGCGATGCGGTCGAGGAACCACCGGTCGTGGGTGATCACCACCGCGCAGCCCGGGAACTCCAGGAGGGCGTTCTCGAGCGAGCTCAGCGTCTCGACATCGAGGTCGTTGGTGGGCTCGTCGAGCAGGAGCAGGTTGCCGCCCTCCTTCAGGGTGAGTGCCAGGTTGAGACGGTTGCGCTCACCGCCGGAGAGCACCCCCGCCTTCTTCTGCTGGTCCGGGCCCTTGAAGCCGAACTTCGACACATAGGCACGCGAGGGGATCTCGGTCTTGCCGACCGTGATGATGTCGAGGCCGTCCGAGACGACCTCCCACAGCGTCTTGTTCGGGTCGATGTTGGCGCGGCTCTGGTCGACGTAGCTGATCTTGACCGTCTCGCCGACCTTGAGATCGCCGCCGTCGAGCGGCTCGAGGCCCACGATCGTCTTGAAGAGCGTCGTCTTTCCGACGCCGTTGGGGCCGATGACACCCACGATGCCGTTCGGGGGCAGGCTGAAGCTCAGCCCGTCGATGAGGGAGCGATCGCCGAAGCCCTTCTGGAGCTTCTTGGCTTCGATGACGACGCTGCCCAATCGGGGACCTGCCGGGATCTGGATCTCTTCGAAATCGAGCTTGCGCGTACGCTCCGCCTCGGACGCCATCTCTTCGTATCGGGCGAGACGAGCCTTCGACTTCGTCTGACGCCCCTTCGCCGAGGAACGGACCCAGTCGAGCTCGTCCTTGAGGCGCTTGGCGAGCTTCGCGTCCTTCTTGCCCTGGATGTCGAGGCGCTCGGCCTTCTTCTCCAGATAGGTCGAATAGTTGCCCTCGTAGCCGATGAGCCGGCCGCGGTCGACCTCGGCGATCCACTCCGCGACATTGTCGAGGAAGTACCGGTCGTGGGTGATGGCGATGACCGCGCCCTTGTACGACTGCAGGTGCTGTTCGAGCCAGAGAACGCTCTCCGCGTCGAGGTGGTTGGTGGGCTCGTCCAGCAGCAGCAGGTCGGGCTCCAGCAGCAGCAGCTTCGCCAGTGCCACCCGGCGGCGCTCGCCTCCGGAGAGCTTGGTCACGGGCTCGTCCGCGGGCGGGGTGCGCAGCGCGTCCATGGCCTGCTCGAGCTGCGAGTCGAGGTCCCAGCCGTCGGCCGCGTCGATCTCCTCCTGCAGCACGCCCATCTCGGCCAGCAGGGAATCGAAATCTGCGTCCGGGTCGGCCATGAGCGCCGAGATCTCGTTGAAGCGGTCGACCTTGGCCTTGATCGCCACGCCCTCCTGGATGTTCTCCAGGACCGTCTTGGTCTCGTCGAGCTCGGGCTCCTGCATCAGGATGCCGACAGTGAAGCCCGGCGTCAGCTTGGCCTCACCGTTGGACGGCGCGTCCAGACCGGCCATGATCTTCAGGATCGTCGACTTGCCGGCGCCGTTGGGGCCGACCATGCCGATCTTGGCCCCGGGGAGGAACGCCATCGTGACGTCGTCGAGGATGAGCTTCTCGCCCACCGCTTTGCGGGCACGGACCATGGAGTAGATGTATTCGGCCATAACGGGCCAAGTCTACGCGGCCGTGGTGACCTCCACGGCGTGCGGGCGGCTGGTCACCAGTCGATCGGGCGTGTCTGTCCGACCAGGCACGTGCCCTCCGGCACGAGCGGAAGCACGCGCGCCTGCGGGCCGGGTACCGACGGGCCGACCTGTCCGACCAGGCACTCGCCCTTCCACTTGACGGAGAACTGGATCGAGTCGGCCTGATTTCCGACCGTCGTCAGATCCTGCGTGACTTCCATGGCCGACTTGTCGAAGCCGCCCGCAGTGAGCGCGTCGATGTATGCCCGCCCCTGCGCCGTCTGTGGACCGGACGCCACCGCGTCGATGATCGACGTGAAGTAGGGCAGATTCTGGGTGGCAGAGCCGTTCGGCATCAGCGCTGGTCCCGTCGGAGTCGGTGTGGGTGTTGCCGTGGGCGTGAGGGACACCGACAGTGTGGGTGTCGGGGTGGGGGCTGCGGTGGTGCAGCCGCTGAGCATGAGGACCACGCCGACGCATGCGGCGAGGGAGAAAGGGACCGCACGCTGACCGACGTTTCGCACGTCACGAGTCTAGGCGGCGTCAGAACGGGGTTGTGTCCTCGCCCGCTGTGGCCCACCCGCTGGCGCCGACGAGGGCGACATCCGGTTCTTCGGGTGAGGAGGCCGCGTCGCTGGAAGCCTCCGTGCTCTGTGGGATGTCGGAGGGGCCGTCGCCGGGCACGGCCCACACCGTGCTTTGCGCCACAGTAGCGGACGCCGACGGTGTGGTTCCCTTCTGGAAGCTCGTGGTGCCGAACATGAGGTCATGGCCGAGTCCTTCGGCGTCGATCTCGGCGGAGGATCCGCTCTTTCCTCCCGACTCCCATTGCTTGACGCGGAACCGTCCGGTGACGATGACCCGCTGCCCCTTCTCCAACGATGCCAGGGCGTGATCGGCCAGCTTCCTGTATGCCGAAACCCAGTACCAATTGGTGTGACTGTCGACCCACTGACCGTTCTCGAGGCGTCGTTCGCTGCTCGCGAGTCGAAAACTGATGGCGGGGATGCCGCCCGGCAGTTCCCGACGCTCGGGCTGGGACGCGACGTTGCCGATGACGGTGATGCGATCGCTCATGATGACTCTCCTTGTCTTCGATGCCCGGACGATCCGGCTGGCGCCGCGACCGGCGTATCCTTCGTGCGCCGCGGCACCCCCAGCGTCCTTCTCGCCGCAGAGCGTCGACGCGAGGCGCGAGCAGATTGTGGAGACGGCGCCGAAGCGCAGAGATGGGGAGGAGGCGTCGATCGGTCGTCCGACGGCGGCGCCCGGGGGTGCCGACGATGTCGGAGGGAGAACGTATCTTCGAAAGTGGCGGTGTCGGTGACGGTGACGGGAGTGGCGACATGATCAGTGCGGCAACGGCCCTACCTCGGTCCGTGCGCGGGTGTTCCTTGCGAGCGGTGTCCGACCGTCGGTGGAGGGTCATCGACAGACGCGGCATCGTGATCGGACACGTCCGGCGCGAGCAGTCGGCGCAGGGGACGCGTTTTCACGCGGAGCGCTTCGAACTCGCCCGAGCCAGAATGCGCGAGCTGGGCTCGTTCTGCAGGCTCGACGAGGCGGTCGAGTGCCTGGCGTATCTGCGCTGACGAGCAAGCCGCGCTCGTCACACCACCACCGCGTCGAGGATCTCGCCGCCGTGCACGGGGGCGGCGGCTCGCACCGAGGGCCACGCGTCGGCGAGCGTGTCGACGGCGCGTCGGAGCTCCTCGGGTGGTGCCGTGAAAGGCAGGCGGAGATGACGGTCGTGCGTCCCGTCGACCCCGAATCGCGACCCGGACGAGAGAGAAACGCCATGGGCGCGGGCTGCGAGGACGAGCCCCGTGCTCAGAGGCGCATCCAGCTCCACCCAGAGCGCCACGCCGCCGTGCACCTGCGGGATCTTCCACTCCGGCAGGCGGCGGGTGAGCGCATCGACGAGAGCGTCTCGGCCCGATCTGAGCAGCAGAGAACGCTGCGTGAGAATCTCCGGCAGGTGGCTGAAGAGACGAGCGGCGACCGCCTGCTCGAAATCCGGTGTGCCCAGTTCCCTGGCGGGGCGCGCCGCGACGATTCGCTGCACGAGTTCCCCGTCCGCGCGGATCCACCCGATGCGCAGACCACCCCAGACGATCTTGCCGAGCGAGCCGACGCGCACCACGGCATCGTGGCCGAACGCCGGTGATGCGGCGGGAACGTCGATGGTCAGATCGGCGGTGGTCTCGTCGATGACGAGAGTGGAGCGCGAGGCGCGGGCAGCGTGTGCGAAGGCTGCCTCTTCCTCGTCCGTCATCGAGCGGCCCGTCGGGTTCTGGAAGCGTGGCATCAGATAGGCCATCCGTGGCTGCGTTCGTGTGAACACTTGAGCCGCGCGATCGAGGTCCCAGCCTCCGCCGATCGTGACCGGCACAGCTACCAGTCGCGCGCCGGCGGCACGAATCGCCTCGGCCGCATGGGGGTACGTCGGCGTCTCGATGACCACCCGATCCCCACGACCGACGAGAACGGTCGACAGGAGGTGGATCGCCGACTGCGCACCTGTCGTCACGACGATCTGGCTCGGGTCGGTCGGGATGCCGCGTGCGCTGTATCGGTCTGCAATCGCTTCTCGGAGTTCGATGGCGCCCCGGATGTCATAGCCCGACCGAGCGACGATGCGTGCGGCATCCGCCGCGGCCTCCGCGATGATGCCGGCGAGCCCCGGCCACGCGGCGGGACTGGCCTGTTGCAAATCGATGGCGCCGGTCGTGGCCGCTGCGCCTCCGATGTCACGGCTCGGCCGCGCCGTCGTCACGCTTCCCGATCCGCGAAGGCTTGCGATATGACCGGTGTCGCGCAGGCTGCGATATGCCGCAGCGACCGTCGTTCGGCTCACCGAGAGTGCAGCGGCGAGTTCTCGTTCGGCGGGAAGAGCGGTGTGCGCGGCGATGCGGTTGTCGAGGCACAGGATGCGGATGCTGTCGGCGAGGGCCTCATACGCCGGCTCCCGCGTGCGCCACCCGCCCAGCATCCCGGCGAACGTCCGCGCCCCGATCCTCGAGTCCATGGTGGCCACAGTATCCGAATTGGACTGGTAGTAGATGTCCAATTGTGAGATTGGATTGCTGCATGACTGCACGTCTTGCTCGCCTGCTCATCGGTCTCATCCTCTACGGCGTTGGTTGCGGCGTCATGGTGCAGGCCCAGATCGGCGTGGATCCTTGGACGGTCTTCGCGCAGGGACTGTCGGTGCAGACGGGGGTGGGCATCGGATGGATCACGAACCTCGTCGGCCTGCTCGTGCTGCTGCTGTGGATTCCGCTGCGCCAACGGCCGGGCATCGGCACCCTTGCCAACATTCTCCTCGTCGGAACCAGCATGCAGCTGACGATCTTGGCGCTTCCGGCGATGAACGGATTCGTGACGCAAGTGATCGTGTTCCTCGGCGGGATGGCGCTGGTCGCGCTGGCGTCGGGAATCTACATCGGAGCGCATTTGGGGCCGGGGCCGCGCGATGGCCTCATGACCGGCATGAACTCCCGGCTCGGGTGGCCGGTGTGGGCATGTCGACTCACGATCGAGGCGACCGTGCTTCTGTTCGGGTGGCTCCTCGGCGGCACCGTGGGACTCGGCACGGTGCTGTTCGCAGCCGGCATCGGTCCCCTGGTCCACGTCGCTCTGCGACTGCTCGACGTGTCACGTCGCGGGGCCGCGGCCCAGGTCGACCCCGGTCGAGACCCGGTCGCGGCGGCGGGCGCCCCGCGCGTGGGCTGATCCGATCGCGCAGGGACGCGCCGTGGCGGTGCGGGCTGCGCAGCAGAGCGCCTAGTGCTGGCGGAACTGCGGCCAGTCGGACCCGGGAGCAAGGTGGCTGTGGAGGGCGCTCTTCGCGACCTCCATGGACGGATACGTGCCGACACTCGCGGTGGCGCCGGCGACCGTGGGCGTGTAGCCCTCCTCGCTCTTTCTCACCGTGCCGACGACGTTGCCGTCAGTGCCGTATGCGACCCACAAGGTGGATGATGCCGAGGTCATGATGACTCCTCTCGTCACCGCCGACGGTACGCGCTCGCGGCGGAACTATCGAGGGGTCGGCTCACCGTCATCCGACGAGCGACACTCCGAAGCCGGCCACCACCTGGCGCAGTTCGGTGAGGTAGCGCTGGGCCTGGTCGGTCAACGGCACCGCCGTGCGCCCGATCCATCCGATCTCGATCTGCTCGTCGACGTCGAGCGCAACGGCCACGATCTCGGGATCGAGGTCGTCGCTGATGATGCCCGTCGAGATGGTGTAACCGTTCAAGCCGATCATCAGGTTGAAGATCGTGGCGCGATCCGAGACGCGGATCTCGCGCGAGCTCGACAGCGTCGACAGGATCTCTTCGGCGAAGTAGAACGAGTTGTTCGCACCCTGATCGAACGTGAGTCGAGGCAACGATGAGAGGTCTTCGAGACTCACGCTCCGCTGCAGCGAGAGCGGGTTTCGGCGCGAGACGAAGACGTGCGGTGCAGCGACGAAGAGCGTGTGAAATGCCAACCCCGAGTCGCGCAGGAGCTTTCCGATGACGTTGCGGTTGAACTCATTGCGAAACAGGATGCCGAGTTCGCTGCGCAGCGTGCGCACATCCTCGATGATGTCGAAGGTGCGCGTCTCCCGCAGCGAGAACTCGTACTCGGCGGCATCAGTTGCTCTGACCATGCGGACGAACGCGTCGACGGCGAAGGAGTAGTGCTGGGTGGAGACGCCCAGCAGGCGCCGTGAGGGAGCAGCGCCGAGGTAGCGCTGTTCGAGCAGTGCAGCCTGCTCGACGACCTGGCGGGCGTATCCGAGGAACTCGATGCCGTCGGTGGTCAGGCTCACTCCGCGGGCGGTTCGCAGCAGCAGGTCGCGTCCGATCTTCTTCTCGAGGTCGCGCATCGCAGCGGACATCGTCGGCTGCGACACGAACAGCAGGTCGGCCGCCGCACTGATCGACCCCTCCGCAGCGACCTCGATGAAGTACTGGAGCTGCTGCAGTGTGATTCCCATCGGGGGCCGAGACATAGCCACAGACTATATGGGCGCATAGTTTGAGCGCATTACTCGATGACAGCGCTCGTCCCGCATGCTCGGATCAGCATCATTCGCGGCCGTACCGGCCCCTGCCTAGGATTGGCCCTCGCATGGCGAACGACATCGCTTTCAGCATCACGACCACTCGTTTCGACGAGGATTACGCACCCGCCGCACATTCGCGTGTGACGACGAACTTCGCGAATCTGGCGCGTGGCGCCGGGCGCCGCCAGAACCTCCGCAACGCGCTCGCGATGATCGACCGTCGGTTCAACGAGCTCGCCGCCGGCGACGATCAGGGCGCCGAGCGCTATCGGGTCGAACTCGACATCGTCACGGTGCAGCTGCAATTCGACGACACGGCCGAGGCCGAGCGCTTCCCCATCATCGAGGTTCTCGACGTCGGCATCCTCGATCACCGCACGGGTGAGCGCCACCGCGGCATCGTCGGGAACAACTTCTCCTCATATCTGCGCGACTACGATTTCAGCGTCGTGCTGCCGGCAGCGACAGCCGCCGCGGGGACGTTCACCGTTCCGGAGGATTTCGGCATCCTGCACGGTGAGCTCTTCCAACGGTTCTTGGCGTCGGATGCCTACCGGCAGCGCTTCGCGGGTTCGCCGGTGATCTGCATCAGCGTGTCGACCAGCCGCGCGTACCGTCGCACGGGCCTCGTGCACCCGGTGCTCGGCACCGAGTACGTTCAGGATGCCTTCTCTCTCACCGACGATTACTTCGCGCGGATGGGTCTGCAGGTGCGCTACTTCATGCCGCGCGGCTCCGTCGCGCCACTGGCGTTCTACTTCCGCGGCGACCTGCTGAACGACTTCTCCGATCTGCAACTGATCGGCACGATCGCGACGATGGAGACGTTCCAGAAGATCTATCGTCCCGAGGTGTACAACGCACTCACCCCCGCCGGCGAGGTCTACCGTCCCACCCTGGATCATGTCGACTTCGTCCGCACCGAGATCGACTACGACCGTGAGGAGCGCAGCCAGCTGGCCGTCACCCAGGGCCGCTACGCCGAGGAGTACTTCGTGAAGCCCCACCTCCAGACCCTGGAACAGTGGATCGCCGGCGTGGCGGAGCCCGTCGCATGACCGGCGACGGCACCGTCCATCAGGCTCCTCTGCTGCCGGTGACGACGGTCGGCAGCCTCCCCAAGCCCGCCTGGCTCGCCGAGCCCGAGGTGCTCTGGTCGCCGTGGCAGCTGCACGGCGACGTGCTCGCCGATGGCAAACGCGACGCGCTGCGCGCCGTGGTGCACGAGCAGCAGCGGCGCGGCGTCGACATCATCACCGATGGCGAACAGACCCGTCAGCACTTCGTCACGACCTTCATCGAGCACCTCGACGGCGTCGACTTCGACAACCGCGAGACGGTGCGTATCCGCAACCGCTACGACGCCAGCGTGCCGACGGTGGTCGGCGCGGTCGGTCGTCGCGCGTCCGTCTTCGTCGAGGATGCGGCGTTCTTGCGCGGGCAGACCGATCTGCCCATCAAATGGGCTCTGCCAGGACCGATGACGATGATCGACACGTTGGCGGATCGGCACTATGGCAGCCGTGAAAGGCTCGCGTGGGAGTTCGCGACGATCCTCAATGAGGAGGCTCGCGAACTCGAAGCCGCCGGAGTGGACATCATCCAGTTCGACGAGCCGGCGTTCAACGTCTTCTTCGACGAGTTGAAGGACTGGGGAATCGCTGCGCTCGAACGCGCCGCGGAGGGCCTGCGCGTCGAGACCGCGGTGCACATCTGCTACGGGTACGGCATCAAGGCGAACACCGATTGGAAGGCGACACTCGGATCCGAGTGGCGTCAGTACGAGGAGTCCTTCCCTCTTCTGCAGCGCTCGCGTATCGATATCGTCTCGCTGGAGAGCCAGCACTCGAATGTGCCGATCGAGCTCATCGAACTCATCCGCGGCAAGAAGGTCATGCTCGGCGCCCTCGACGTGGCCAGCGCGCACGTCGAGACCCCGGAAGAGGTCGCGGCGGTGCTGCGGCGGGCGTTGCCGTTCGTCGACGCCGACAAGCTGATTCCGAGTTCGAACTGCGGGATGGCCCCGCTGTCACGGGAGGTCGCATTCGGCAAACTGAGCGCACTGTCCGCCGGAGCAGCACTCGTACGCGCCGAGCTGGCAGGCGCAGACTCGTGACGCGCGGCTCGATGCGGTGCCCCCGGCAGGATTCGAACCTGCGACCAACGGATTAGAAGGCCGTCGCTCTTCCACTGAGCTACGGAGGCGCTCTCCCAGCGTACTGTGGTCGCCGGCCCGTCGCTGATCGTGACGCATCGGTGCCGAGGTCGCAGGCCCTCATTAGGATGAACGCATGGTGAATGCCGCGGAGAACGATCGTCTCGTCTGGATCGATTGCGAGATGACCGGTCTCGACCTCGACGTCGACGAACTCGTCGAGATCGCGATCGTGGTCACCGACTTCGAGCTCAACGTCCTCGACCCCGGCTTCCAGGTGGTGATCAAACCTGACGCCTCGGCGCTGGCGAACATGAACGATTTCGTCACCCGTATGCACGAGACATCCGGGCTCCTCGCCGAGATCCCGGACGGTATCAGCCTGGCCGAGGCGGAGTTCGAAGCTCTCGAGTACATCCAGAGGTTCGCTCCTGAGGGCAAGGCGCCGCTTGCGGGAAACACGATCGGCACCGACCGGATGTTCCTTGCAAAGTACATGCCGCGTGTCGACCGCTGGCTCCATTACCGCAGCGTCGACGTCTCCAGCATCAAAGAGCTGTCTCGTCGCTGGTACCCGCGGGCGTACTTCAACGCGCCGGCGAAGGACGGTGGCCACCGGGCACTGGCCGACATCCTCGAGTCGATTCGTGAGCTGGCGTACTACCGGCAGGCCGTCTTCGTTCCGGAGCCGGGGCCCTCCAGCGACCAGGCACGCGACGCGGCGGCCGCCGTCGTGTCGTCGTATGCCTCCGGTGTGTAATACAATCGTCTGGTTGCCTGGAAGCAGGCGCATGGTGGCTATAGCTCAGTTGGTAGAGCACCGCGTTGTGGTCGCGGGGGTCGCGGGTTCAAGCCCCGTTAGCCACCCCACTTCTCCCCGATCGGGATGTCGACATGATCGAGATGGACGCCGACGCGTTCGAAGCTCTCGTCTCCGACGAACTCGATCTGCTGCCCGAGCGCATGCTCGTCGGACTCGACAACGTCGTCTTCGTCGTCGAGGACCGGCCCGAGGACGGTTCCCTCGACCTGCTCGGTCTCTACGACGGTCTGGCGTTGACAGAGCGCGACCGTTACGGCACCGGGGAGCTGCCCGACCGGATCATCCTCTACCGTGAGCCGCATTTGCACGCCTGCGGCTCGATCGTGGAGCTCCGGGACGAAGTGCACACCACACTGGTGCACGAGATCGCGCACTTCTACGGGATCGACGACGAGCGCCTGCACGAGTTGGGTTGGGCATGACGATTCCCCTCGAGGATGTCCGCCTGGAGGAGCGCTCGGAGGTGACCGGTCCCTGGCAGACGGTGGTCTGGAACGATCCGGTCAACTTGATGAGCTACGTCGTGCATGTCTTCCGCACCTACTTCGGTTACACCCGCGAGCACGCCGAGCGTCTGATGCTGCTGGTGCACCACGAGGGCCACGCGGTCGTCGCGGAGGGCGCGCGTGAGCAGATGGAGTTCCACGTCCAGGCGATGCACGACTACGGCCTCTGGGCGACCGTCAGGAGGGCCGACACATGACGAGGGTGCGGATGACGGTGTCCGCGCTGGAAGCCGCGCATCTCACGGACATCGTCCTGCAGTTCACGGATCTGCTCGCCGAGGCCATCGACGGAGTCGATGATCCGGGCGTCGCGCGCCTCGTTCCCGACGGCTACCGGGACGCTGCGGAGGATGCCGCGGAGTTTCGTCGTCTGACCCAGGACGACCTCCTCGATCGGCGTCGTGATGATGCGGCGCTGGTGCTGGCGACGCTGCAACGCGATGGCCAGACGCGGCGTCCGCAAGACCTGGACCGCGCAGACGCCGAGGCCGAGGTGATCGTCGAACTGGATGCCGGTGCTGTCGCGGCGTGGTTGCGAACGTTGACCGCGGTGCGGCTGGTGATCGCGACACGCCTCGGGATCACCACAGAAGAGGAGCAGGACGACGACCCCCGCTTCGGTGTCTACAACTGGCTGGGCTTCCGCCTCGAAGGCCTGCTCCAGGCGATCGAGGACTGACCGCCCCCAGCCCTCACGGGACGTCGATGACGATCGTTGCGAGCGATTGCGGGCGATGCGCGCGCAGGTGCTCCTCTTCCTGGTCGGCCCAGCGACGCCAGTGCGGACGGTAGGTGTCGCCGTCTCGAGCGAGCGCGCGATCGCGCCGCGCACTCTCGGGCGATTCCACCCACACGCGCACGTGCGCCAGAGGCGCGGTGCTCGGGGTGAGCACCCCTGCTCCCTCGAGGATCAGGGGGACGTCGGCGGGCGTCTCCACCTCGGCCCCCGGACGATCGGCTGCCCAGTCCCACCGTCGCCACACGGCCGCCCTTGCCTCGCTGACGGGGATCAGGATGAACTCCCGCGCCAGAGTTGAACCGGCCGAGAGCCCGTCCCACCCCGGATACAGCTCGTCGAGGCCGATCATGCTGACGGGGCGCCCCCACCGCTCGCGCACCCGTCGCGCGAGGGTCGATTTGCCCGCGCCGGAACGTCCGTCGATCAGGACGATCGGTGTGATCTCCGGCTCCAAGGCCGCAATGGCGGACTCGATGCGGTCGACCCCGCTCGTGAGCGCCGCATCGACCTCGTCAGCGCTTGAGGGCACGGATGATGCGGCTGAGCGTGCGTCCCGCAACCCACACGAAGGGGATCGCCACCGCGACCAGCGACACGAGGTTCGGCTCGAAACGCAGATCGTCGCCCTTGCGGATGTAGGCACCGAGGGGAACCGCGAAGCCGCCGCCGCCCCCGCCGTTGTTGCCGCTCTCATCCTCGCCGGCGCCGAAGCCCGACCACGACAGAGCCACGGGGATGAGGCGAATGCCGTCGACGTCCTGCTGCTCGCCGTAGACGCTGTTGACGCCGAGCGATGCCGACTGCTTGCCGAGTTCGAGTGCGAGATTGGGCATGTTCCCACCGTAGCCGGGAAGCTCACTCGGTGCGAGGGAGCCGCGGATTCGTCGGCAGAGCATTCACATCACGGCGCGGGCCGAGGACGCTCGCCCGGGTGACCGCTCCCCCACCGAAACGCTCACGCGCGTCGTCCAAGGCCGCGTCGACCCGTCGCCACTCGGCATCCTCATCCCAGAGCGGCACGGATCCACCGTCACCGCCGCGCAGCTTCTCCGCGCGCACGCCGATCAGGCGCACCGGCTGGGTCAGCTCCAGGGCCTCGAACAAGCCGATCGCGACGTCGCCGATCCGCTGGCCGACGTCCGACGGCTCCGCGAGCGACAGCGAGCGCGAAAGCGTGGTGAAGTCGGCATAGCGCAGCTTCAACGCGACGGTTCCGGCTCGCCAGCCTCCGTCGCGGAGACGTGCCGCGACGCGATCGGAGAGCCGGCGAAGCTCGCTGCGAAGAACCGCCGCATCGGCGACGTCGGTGAGGAAGGTCTCCTCATGCCCGATGCTCTTCTCCGTGCGTTCCGTCTCGACGGCTCGGGGGTCGATGCCGTGCGCGAGTTGCCAGATGCGCTCCCCGCCGGCGGGTCCGAGTGCGCGATCCAGGACGGCCCGCGGCGAGGCGAGGATGTCGGAGACGAGCCGGATGCCGCGACCCTCCAGCGTCTCCGCGGCCTTCGGCCCCACCCCCCACAGCGCCGAGACGGGCAGCGCGGCGAGGAAGGCGGCGGTGTCGGGTTCGCTGACGATGAGCAGCCCGTCGGGCTTCGAGCGCGTGGAGGCGATCTTCGCCACATGCTTCGTGGCCGCCACCCCGACGCTGCAGACAAGCCCCGTCTCCGCTTTGACGCGGGCCCGGAGCATCCGGGCGATCTCCCCCGGAGTTCCCCAGAGCCGCCGTGCGCCGGACACGTCGAGGAACGCCTCATCGATCGAGAGCGGCTCCACGAGGGGGGTGATGTCGTGGAAGATCGCCATCACCTGACGTGACAGGCTCGCATACCGCTCGAAGTGCGGAGTGACCACGACGGCCTGCGGACACAACCGGAGAGCCTGTGCGACGCCCATTGCCGACCGCACGCCGAATCGACGAGCCTCGTAGGAGGCGCTGGAGACCACACCGCGTCCCTCCATACCGCCGACGATCAGCGGCTTGCCGGCCAGGGAGGGATCGTGGAGGACTTCGACCGACGCATAGAAGGCGTCCATGTCCACGTGAAGAATCCGCGTGCCGGTGTCGTCGGCACCGGGCGGCGAGACGACCCGCCCCGACCCGTCACCCCGTCCCATGAGTCCATTCTCGGTGACGCCGCCGACATTGCGGCGCCACCGAGAAGGCAGCGTGTGCGACTACTGCGCCGCGCGCTCGAGAACGAGCTCGCGGACGCGTGCGGCGTCGGCCTGACCCTTCATCGCTTTCATCACGGCGCCGATGACGGCACCGGCGGCCTGCACCTTGCCGTCGCGGATCTTCTCCAGCACGTCGGGCTGCGCGGCGAGAGCATCGTCGATCGCGGCGATCAGCGCGCCGTCGTCTGAGACGACTGCAAGACCGCGTGCGTCGACGACCTGCTGCGGCGTGCCTTCGCCGGCGATGACGCCTTCGAGCACCTGACGCGCCAGCTTGTCGGTGAGCGTGCCGGCGTCCACGAGCTGCTGCAGCGCGGCCACCGACGCGGGGGTGACGAGCGATGAAGCTTCGACTCCCTGAGCGTTGGCGATGCGAGAGATCTCGCTCATCCACCACTTGCGCGCGGCCGCAGGCGCAGCGCCCGCTGCGACGGTCGCGTCCACCTCGGCGAGCAGGCCCGCGTTCACGATTCCCTGGAAATCGATGTCGGCGAAGCCCCACTCGGCCTTCAGACGTCGCCGACGCGCGGCGGGCGGCTCCGGAAGAGCAGCACGCAACGACTCGACCAGCGCGGAGGACGGCGCGACGGGCAGGAGGTCGGGCTCCGGGAAGTAACGGTAGTCGTCGGCATCCGACTTCGGACGCCCCGGAGAGGTCGTGCCGGTGTCTTCGTGCCAGTGCCGCGTCTCCTGCGTGATCGTCCCGCCCGCGGCGAGGATCGCCGCTTGACGCTGAATCTCGTAACGCACGGCGCGTTCGACCGAGCGCATCGAGTTGACGTTCTTCGTCTCGGTGCGCGTGCCGAGCTTCTCCTGCCCGCGTGGGCGCAGGGACACGTTCGCATCGCAGCGGAGGTTTCCGCGTTCCATGCGCGCCTCAGAGATGCCGAGCGAGAGCACCACGTCGCGAATCGCCCGCACGTACGCGGCGGCCAGCTCGGGTGCACGGTGTTCCGCGCCGAAGATCGGCTTCGTCACGATCTCCACGAGCGGGACGCCGGCGCGGTTGTAATCCACGAGCGAGTACTCCGCGCCCTGAATGCGGCCGGTGGAGCCGCCGACGTGCGTGAGCTTGCCGGCATCCTCCTCCATATGCGCCCGCTCGATGGGCACCTCGAAGACCGTCCCGTCGGTCAGTTCCACCTCGATCTGGCCCTCGAAGGCGATGGGCTCGTCGTACTGCGAGATCTGGTAGTTCTTGCCGAGGTCGGGGTAGAAGTAGTTCTTGCGCGCGAAGCGGCTCGATGGCGCGATCTGGCACCCGAGGGCGAGCCCGAGGCTGATCGAGAACCGCACCGCCGTCTCGTTGACCACCGGCAGCGACCCCGGAAGGCCCATGTCGACAGGCGCCACGAGGGTGTTGGGGGCGGCATCGTGGTTCGAAGCGTGCGCCGGATTTCCCGCGGGCGAGAACATCTTCGTCTCGGTGTTGAGTTCGACGTGCACCTCGAAGCCGAGCACCGGCTCGTACAGCTTCAGCGCGTCGTCGAAGTCCATCAGTGCGGCCTTAGCCATCAGCGGTTCCCTCCCAGCAGCGGGGCGCGGTCCAGCAAGGGACCACCCCATGAGTCGACGAGCAGGGCCTCGGCGGCCGCACCCACGCGATACAACCGGGCATCCTGGCGCGCCGGCGCGATGAACTGGATGCCGACGGGCAGCCCGTCCTCCTCTGCCAGACCCGACGGAATCGAGATGCCGGGGACGCCGGCCAGGTTCACCGGAATCGTGGTGACATCGTTGAGGTACATCTGCAGCGGGTCATCGATCTTCTCGCCGAGCTTGAACGCCGTGGTGGGAGCCGACGGCGTCGCGATGACATCGACCTGAGCGAACGCCGCGTCGAAGTCGCGCTGGATGAGCGTACGCACCTTCTGGGCGCTGCCGTAGTAGGCGTCGTAGTATCCGGCCGACAGCGCGTAGGTGCCGAGAATGATGCGACGCTTCACCTCCTCGCCGAAGCCGGCGTCTCGAGTGGCAGCCATGACGTCTTCGACCGTGCCGCCCGGAACGTCGACTCGCAGGCCGAAACGGACGGAGTCGAATTTGGCGAGGTTGCTCGACGCCTCCGCGGGAAGGATCAGGTAATACGCGGCGACGCCGTACTCGAAGTGCGGGGCGCTGACCTCAACGATCTCCGCGCCCTGCGCCTCCAGGAGAGCCAACGCTGCCCGGAAGGACGCCGACACGCCCGCCTGGAAGCCGCTGTCGGGCAGCTCGCGGATGACGCCGATCTTCAGGCCCGCCAGACCGGCGCCGGCGGCGCCTTCGCGTGCGGCCGCCGCAAAGGAGGGCCAGCTGTCGGTCAGCGACGTCGCATCGTGCGGGTCGTGGCCGCCGATGACGTCGTGCAGGAGCGCCGAGTCGAGCACGGTGCGCGAGACCGGACCGACCTGGTCGAGTGAGGACGCCAGCGCGATGGCGCCGAACCGGCTCACCCCGCCGTAGGTCGGCTTCATGCCGACGGTTCCCGTGACGTGCGCCGGCTGGCGGATCGATCCGCCCGTGTCCGAGCCGAGAGCCAGCGGAGCCTCGAAGGCGGCGACGGCGGCCGCCGATCCGCCCCCGGAGCCTCCGGGGATGCGATCGAGGTCCCACGGGTTGTGGGTGGGACCGTACGCCGAATGCTCCGTCGACGATCCCATGGCGAACTCATCCATGTTCGTCTTGCCGAGCGGCACCAGGCCGGCGGCGCGCGAACGCGCGACGACGGTGGCGTCGTAGGGCGAGAGGAAGCCTTCGAGGATCTTGGATCCGCTGGTGGAGGGCATGTCCGTCGTGACGAGCACGTCCTTGATCGCGAGCGGGACGCCCGCGAGCTCGCCCAGGGACTCACCGGCGGCGCGGCGACGGTCGATGTCGGCCGCCACGTCGAGGGCGTGTTCGCTCACGTGGAGGAAGGCGTGCACATCGCCGTCGACGGCGGCGATCCGGTCGAGGTGGGCCTGCGTCGCTTCGACGCTGGACACGTCACCGGAGGCCAGTCGTGCGGCCAGGTCTGCGGCGTTCAGCCGTGTGAGATCGGTCACTGCTCCTCCCCCAGAATCGCCGTGACACGGAAGCGCCCGTCGGCGGCGTCCGGCGCGTTCTGCAGCACCTGCTCCACCGTCAGCATCTGGCCGACGACGTCGGGACGGAAGACGTTCTCGAGCGGGAGGGGATGGCTCGTCGCGGGGACGTCGGGCGTTGCCACCTCGGACACCTTCGCGATGTTGTCGACGATCACCGAGAGCTGCCCCGTCAGGCGCTGCACCTCGTGCTCGTCGAGCTGAATCCGGGCCAGAACGCCGAGATGGCGAACGAGTTCAGGGGTGATTTCAGACACCCGTCGATTCTAGTCGGCCCCCTTCGGCCCGCTTCTCACGGCCGATAGGCTGGCCCGCGTGAGTGCCGCTGCCCCGTACGACCCGCCCCGCCCGTGGATCGCCAGCTACGCCGCCGGCGTCCCCGATGATCTCGAACCGGTCACCGGCTCGCTCCTGGACATCGTCACGGCGTCGGCGCGTGACTACCCGGATGCGCCCGCGCTGCAATTCTTCGGTCGCACGACCTCGTACCGCGACCTCGTCGAGGCGATCGATCGCGTGGCGGCGGGTCTCCGAGAGCGTGGGGTCGGCAAAGGCGACACGGTCGCGATCGTACTGCCCAACTGTCCCCAGCACATCATCGCCTTCTACGCGATTCTGCGCCTCGGCGCCATCGCGGTGGAGCACAATCCGCTCTACACTCCACGGGAGCTGCGCAAGCAGTTCGAAGACCACGGGGCGCGCACGGCCATCGTCTGGAGCAAGGTCGCCGCCACCGTGCAGGCGTTCCCCGCCGATCTCGCCGTCACCACGCTGGTCAGCGTCGACATCACGACCGCCATGCCGCTCTCGCTGCGTCTCGCGCTGCGGCTTCCCGTCGCGAAGGCCCGTCAGTCGCGCGACGCGCTCACCACGCGCGTGTCGCAAGCCGTGCCCTGGGAACACCTGGCACGCAGCGAAGCACTGGCGGCATCCTTCCCCGGTCCGGTCACCGACGACGTCGCCATCATCCAGTACACGAGCGGCACGACCGGCACCCCGAAAGGCGCGGTGCTCACCCACCGCAACCTCCTGGCCAACGCCCGGCAGGCTCAAGCGTGGGTCCCGTCGATCCAGCCCGGTAAGGGATGCGTCGTGTACGCGGTGCTGCCGATGTTCCACGCCTACGGGCTGACCCTGTGCCTCACTTTCGCGATGTCGATGGGTGCCCGTCTGGTGCTGTTTCCCCGCTTCGAACCCGCGATGGTCCTCGAAGTGACGAAGAAGCACCCGGCGACGTTCTTGCCGCTGGTGCCGCCGATCGCCGATCGACTGCTCGCCGCGGCGCGCGCCGAAGGCGTCTCCTTGGCCGGCACGGAGGTCGCCATCTCCGGAGCGATGGCATTGCCGCATGATCTCGTCGTGCCGTTCGAGCAGGCAACGGGTGGCTACCTCGTCGAGGGCTACGGGCTGTCCGAGTGCTCGCCGGTTCTCATGGCGAACCCGGTCGCCGACAATCGCAAGGCGGGAACGGTCGGACTCCCCCTCCCCGGCACCGAGTGTCGCGTGGTCGATCCGAACGATCCCACCGTGGACATGCCCTCCGGTGAGCGGGGCGAGCTGATCGTGCGGGGCCCGCAGGTCTTCCAGGGCTACTACGGCAAGCCGGAAGCCACCGAGGAGGTCTTCGTGGACGGGTGGTTCCGTACCGGCGACATCGTCCAGATCGACGACGAGGGGTTCGTGCGCATCGTGGATCGCATCAAGGAGCTCATCATCACCGGCGGGTTCAATGTGGCGCCCACCGAAGTCGAGAACGCACTGAGGCAGCACCCGCGCGTGGTGGATGCCGCTGTCGTGGGCCTGCCAAGCGAGCATTCGGGCGAAGAGGTCGTCGCCGCCGTGGTGCTCGACGGGTCCGGAGCCGACGTCGACACGGACTCCATCCGGGACTACGCCCGCAGCATCCTCACGCCCTACAAGGTGCCCCGCCGGATCTTCATCGTCGACGAGCTGCCGAAGTCGCTGATCGGAAAGGTGCTGCGTCGCCAGGTGCGTGAGTCCTTGCTCGAGCTCACGCATCCCGGAGGAGACTGAACCGATCAGCCCGCGTCGGGATCGAGTGCCCCGAGCGCGGCGGGCCCCTGCTCGACGAGGATGCGAAACTGCGCGGCATCGATGATGCGGATGCCGAGTTCCTCCGCCTTGGCGAGTTTCGAGCCCGCGCCCGGGCCTGCGGCGACGAAGTCGGTCTTCTTCGACACGGAAGAGGCTGCTTTCCCGCCAGCGGCAATGATCGCCTCCTGCGCGCCCTCTCGGGTGTAGCCCTCCAGCGTGCCGGTCGCAACGACCGTGACACCCTCGAGCACGCCGCCGGCGGCGACGGCAGCTCCCGGGCCGGGGTGACCTGGAATCTCCAAGACCGCGCCCGCCGCCGCCCAGCGTTCCACGATCTCCTGATGCCAGTCGACGGCGAACCATTCCAGGAGCGAGTCCGCGATGATGCCGCCGACGCCGTCGACGTCGGCGAGAGCGTCGCGCTCGGCCGCGCGGATCGCGTCCAGCGAACCGAACCACTGCGCGAGTGCCCGCGCGGCGACCGGGCCGACGTGGCGGATGTTCAACGCGACCAGAAACCGCCACAGGTCCTTCGTCTTGGCCTTCTCGAGTTCCTCGAGAAGGGTGAGCGCCTGGGCCGACGGCTGGGGACCTGTGAGTCCCTCCTTCTTCTCCGCCGATGAGGGCTGGCGACGGAAGGGTGCGCGGGTGATCGGTTCGCCGCTGTCGTCATCGAGTTTGGCCTCCCCCGTTTCGCTGTCGCGGACGATCACCTCGATCGGGACGAGCTGTTCGAGTGTGAGGTCGAACAGACCGGCCTCGGTGATCAGCGGGGGCACGGCGGGAACCGACGGCTGCGTCAAGGCCGCTGCGGTGACCTCGCCGAGGGCTTCGATGTCGAGGGCGCCACGGGAGCCGATGTGCTCGACGCGTCCCCGCACCTGGGCGGGACAGGCGCGCGTGTTGGGGCAGCGCAGGTCGATGTCGCCGTCTTTCGCGGGTGCCAGCGTCGAGCCGCATTCCGGGCACCGGGTCGGCATGACGAATGCCCGCTCCGTGCCGTCGCGCAGCTCGACCACGGGACCGAGCACCTCGGGAATGACATCGCCGGCTTTGCGCAGCACGACGGTGTCACCGATGAGAACTCCCTTGGACACGACGACGTCCTGGTTGTGAAGCGTCGCCTGCCGGACGACCGAGCCCGCGACGCGGGCGGGAGCCATCACGGCGAAGGGTGTCGCCCGGCCGGTGCGGCCGACCGAGACGACGATGTCCAGCAGCTTCGTGTTGACCTGCTCCGGCGGGTACTTGTACGCGATGGCCCATCGCGGGGCACGACTGGTCGCGCCCAGCTCACCGTGCAAAGCCAGCTCATCGACCTTGACCACGACGCCGTCGATTTCGTGCTCGACGTCGTGGCGATGCTCGCCGTAGTACGCGACGAACGCCGCCACGCCGTCGATGTCGTCCGCGGTGCGGAAAGACGTGCTCGTCGGCAGCCCCCACGTCGCGAGCAGGGCGTAGACCTCGCTCTGCGAGGACACGGGCGGCGCCGGCCACGCCCCGATCCCATGGACGAGCAGCCGCAGCGAGGCGAGCCGGGCGCGTCCGGCTTCGAGCTCCATGCCGCTTTTCTTGTCGAGTTGCTGGCGAAGGCCGCCGCTGGCCGCGTTTCGCGGGTTCGCGAATGCCGGGAATCGGCGGGCGGCGCTTCGGGTGAGCTTCTCCTCGTCGCCTCCGCGCTCACGACCGTCCGTGATGACACGCTCGCGCAACCGGGCCTGGAGAGCGTTGAGTTCGTCGAAGGCCGCGACGGGGATGTAGACCTCGCCGCGCACCTCCACGATCGGAGGATGCCCTTCACCCGCGAGTCGTGCAGGAATACCCGCGACCTGGAGCGCATTGACGGTGACGTCCTCGCCCACCCGGCCGTCGCCGCGGGTGGCGGCCGACACGAGAACGCCGTGCTCGTAGCGGAGATTGATGGCCAGGCCGTCGATCTTCAGCTCCAGCAGCCAACGGACGTGTCGTCCCGCGGCAGCCGATGTCTTCGTGCACCAGTCTCGCAGCTCGTCCGCGCTGAAGACGTTGTCGAGGCTGAGCATGCGCTCGGCGTGTTCGACGGGCGCGAACATCGAGCTCTGCGCCGCGCCCACCGACTGTGTCGGCGAATCCTGTCCCTGCACCTCGGGGAAGGCGCGCTCTACCGCTTCGAGCCGCCGCATCCACCCGTCGTAGGTCGCGTCGTCGACGATCTCGGCGTCGCGCCCGTAGTACGCGTCGCGGGCGCCGAGGATGAGGTCGGTCAATCGCTCCGCGTCGAGGCGGGCGTCGTCGAGGTTCGTCGGAAGGGAGACTTCATCATCCGTCACCCGGCCAGTGTAGGTGGGGCGGCCGACATCGCCCTGCCCCTTGCGCCCCGCGCGTGGCCCGGTGCCCGCGGTCGCACGCTGACGGGGGTCGAGCTCAACCCGCGATGGGGACGGCCGAGACCGTGCGGTCGACCGTGAATTGCCCGATCACCCGCGTGCCGTCGTACAGCACCGCGGTCTGACCCGGCGCGACGCCGTCGAAGGGGGCATCCGGGCGCACCGTGACGATGCCGTCGCGGACCACGGTCGACGCCCTCACGGGGTCGGCGTGGGCGCGGATCTGCACGTGGCAGGGGAACTCGGCATCCGCCGGGGCTCGGCCTGCCCAGCTGTGGCGAGAGCCTGAGATCTCCGCCGTGGCCAGCGCCTCCTTCGGACCGACGACGACCGTGTTCGAGACGGGACGGACCTCGAGGACGAATCGCGGCTTGCCATCGGACGCGGGAACGCCCAGCTGCAGACCGCGACGCTGTCCGACCGTGTACCCGTGCGCGCCGTCGTGGCTTCCCACAACCGCGCCGTCACGGTCGATGATGTCGCCGTGCGCGGTGCCGACCTTCTCTGCGAGCCACCCGCGGGTGTCGCCGTCGGGGATGAAGCAGATGTCGTGACTGTCCGGCTTCTGGGCGACCGTCAACCCGCGCTCGGCCGCTTCGGCGCGCACGAGGGCTTTGGACGGCGTCGATCCGAGCGGGAAGTAGGTGTGCGCGAGCTGGGGCGCGGTGAGCACGCCGAGCACGTAGGACTGGTCTTTCGCCTCGTCGCTCGCCCGATGCAGCTCGCGTCCCTCAGGCCCGTCGACGAGGATCGCGTAGTGACCGGTGCAGACCGCGTCGAAGCCGAGCTCGAGCGCGCGTTCGAGCAGGGCCGCGAACTTGATCTTCTCGTTGCAGCGCATGCACGGGTTCGGCGTGCGGCCCGCGCGGTACTCGGCGATGAAGTCGTCGATCACGTCGTCGCGGAAGCGCTCGGAGAAGTCCCAGACGTAGAAGGGGATGCCGAGCCGGTCGGCCGCACGGCGCGCATCCATCGCGTCTTCGATCGTGCAGCAGCCGCGGCTTCCGGTGCGCAGCGTCCCCCCTGCACGCGAGAGCGCGAGGTGGACCCCGACGACGTCGTGACCGGCGTCGACAGCGCGGGCAGCGGCGACAGCGGAGTCGACGCCGCCGCTCATGGCTGCCAGGATACGCATCGGTCCAGTCTACGAGGGCTGCATGCCTTCGGCTCCGAGCCGACGCGGCCGGGCGGCACTCGTCGCCCGGGCGTACGCACGTGGGAGGGCCGCGAGCAGCGCATCGACATCGCTGGTGACGGTGGTGCGCCCGAGCGTGAGACGCAGCACCGACCGTGCCACGTCCTGGTCGCGCCCGAGAGCGAGCACGACGTGCGAGGGCTCCGCGACACCGGCTTGGCACGCTGAGCCGGTCGAGACCGAGATCCCTTCCTGGTCGAGCAAGAACAGCATCGTCTCCCCCACCGCTCCCGGCAGGTGGACGTGCACGTTGCCGGCGAGGCGGTCTCGAGCATCGCCCAGCAGCTCGGCAGTCGGGATCGCGGCGCGGATGCCGGACCAGAGCCGATCGCCGAGCGCCACCAGCCGCTTCTGCTCGCCGACGCGTTCGGCCTCGGCATCCTCGAGGGCGACAGCCAGCGCCGCGGCGCCGGCGATGTCCTGCGTGCCCGAGCGCAGTCCGCGTTGCTGACCGCCGCCGTGCAGGAGCGCCGCGATGCGGGCGTGACGCGACACGACGACGGCGCCCGTGCCGACGGGCGCTCCGACTTTGTGCCCCGAGACGCTGAGCGCGACGAGACCGACGCCGGGCGCGGCGCCTCCGCGCCAGGCGGAGAACGACACCGGCAGGTGGCCCATGGCCGCAACGGCGTCGAGGTGAAGCGGAACGTCGGCGGCGGCGGCGGCCGCCGCCAGCTGAGCGGCATCCTGAACGGTTCCGACCTCGTTGTTGGCGACCAGGGCGGTCGCCAGCGCCGCGGGAGCGGGGGCGGTCAGCGCCGTCCGGAATCCGTCGAGGGGAATGCGGCCGACCGGGTCGAGCGCGACGGCGCGCACGCGCGCGCCCCGCGCGCGCAGCCAGTCGACGGTGTCGATGCTCGCATGATGCTCTCCGTCGGGCAGCAGCACGGCCTCACGGTCGCCGGCTTTGCCCCACCACAGACCCTTCAGCGCCAGGTTGATGCTCTCGGTCCCGCCGGAGGTGAGCACGACCTCGATCGGGTCGCAGTCCAGCACCGCGGCGATACGCTCGCGCGAGTGCTCCAGCAGCCGTCGTGCCGCCTGCCCGGCACCGTGCACCGACGACGCATTGCCCGTCAGCGTCGCCGCTGCCAGCCATGCCTCGCGGGCGCTCTCGCGCAGGGGCGTCGACGCCGCATGGTCGAGATAGATCGACATGACGCTCCCGCACTCGTGACGACGCGGACTCACCGCGTCACTACTCTAGAGCGCATGGCCAGCCCGAAGCCGTCCCGTATCGTCGAAGCCCACCCCGCCCCGCCCGCACCGTTCCTCGGGCCTGCCTATGACCGGCTCGGCGTCACCCTCGGCCCCGAGGGCGGCACCCTTCGTGTGTGGTCGGAGGACGCGACTGGGATCGATCTGGTCGTCTTCGACGCGGACGATCTCGACTGGATCACCGCGAGCATCCCGCTGACCCCCGCGGGCGACGACGTCTGGGAGGTGACGACGCCGCACCTGCGCGTCGGCGCGTGCTACGCGCTTCGCGTCACGGGTCCGGCCGGCCCCGGGCAGACCTTCAACCCCGAGAGCCTGCTCCTCGATCCCTACGCGCGAGGCCTGGTGCCGGTGCGTATCGGCCAGTGGCGCGCGACCGTCGTCGACGACGAGTTCGACTGGAACGGGATCGCGCGTCCGCAGACGCCGATGGACCGGACGGTGATCTACGAAGCCCACGTGAAGGGGCTCACCAAACGGCACCCCGACATCCCGCCGGCGCTGCACGGCACGTACGCGGGACTCGGGCATCCGGCGATGATCGCGCACCTGCGCGGGCTGGGTGTGACCGCGGTCGAACTCCTGCCGATCCACGCGTTCGAGACCGAGCCGCGCCTTCTCAATCAGGGGCTGACGAACTACTGGGGCTACAACACCCTCAACTTCTTCAGCGCGCATGCCCCCTACGCGACCGCTGACGCCGTCGCCGCCGGCCCCGACGCGGTGCTGCGCGAGGTCAAGACGATGGTTCGCGATCTCCACGCCGCGGGCATCGAGGTCATCCTCGACGTGGTGTACAACCACACGTCCGAGCTCGGTCTGGGCGGACCGCGATCCAGCTTCCGTGGTATCGACAACCGCGGCTACTACCGGCAGCAGGACGACGGCGCCTACATCGACGTCACCGGGTGCGGCAATGCCGTCAACACGGCGACGGGCGCCGCCGCGCGTCTCGTGCTGGACTCCCTGAGGTACTGGGCCGACAACGTGCAGATCGACGGTTTCCGCTTCGACCTGGCGGTGACCCTGGGGCGTGGTGGCGACAACGCGTTCGATCCTGAGCACCCGCTGCTTCGGGCGATCGTCGAGGATCCGTCGCTCGCGGGCCTGAAGATGATCGCCGAGCCCTGGGACGTCGGTATGGGCGGCTGGCAGACGGGCAACTTCGGCACGGGCTGGGCCGAGTGGAACGACCGCTACCGCGACCGCGTTCGCAACTTCTGGCTGAGCGATATCGACTACGCCCGCCGCGCCTCGACGTCGCCCGCCGGCATCGGGGGTTTCGCCACCCGGCTCGCCGGCTCGTCGAACACGTTCAGCGCCGAGCGCGGACCGCTCGCGAGCGTCAACTTCGTCACCGCGCACGACGGGTTCACCCTGCGTGATCTCGTCTCCTACGACGTCAAACACAACCTCGGCAACGGCGAGCAGAACCGCGACGGCGCCGACACGAACCGTTCCTTCAACCATGGTGCCGAAGGGCGCACCGACGACGACACGATCCTCGCGACGCGCCGCAAGGCCATGCGCAACCTCATGGGAACGCTGCTGTTGTCGGCCGGTGTGCCGATGATGACCGCGGGCGATGAGTTCGGGCGGACGCAGCGAGGAAACAACAACGCCTACTGCCACGACTCGCCTCTGACCTGGCTCAACTGGGAGCACGCTCCGTGGCAGGACGACCTGCTGGCTCACGTGCGTCGACTCATCCAGTTGCGCCGCGACAACCCCGCTCTGCGACCGCGTCGTTTCGCGCGTGACGCGCACGTCGTGCCCAGCGCATCGGTCATTGATTGGTACGACGAGAACGGCGAGACGATGTCGGTCGAGCGATGGACCGATCCCGTTCACCGGACCCTGCAGTACGACGCGGCATCCACACCGGAAGAGGAGGATCCGAACCGGATCCTGCTGGTCGTGCACGGCACCGAGAGCGCGGTGGACGTCACCCTCCCCACGATCGACGGCGTGGCCGGTTACGTGTCGCTCTGGTCGAGCGTGCCGGATCGTCCCGACACGACCGAGCCGGTGTTCGCCCCGGGCGATGTCCTCACCTTGCCGGGCACCGCGCTCCATCTGTTCCGGATGCAATGACGCGACCCGGACTCCCGATGGTGTGCCCGTTCGGGGTTCGGCGGTAGGTTCGAGTCGTGGCTTCGACGACGCGCTCCGCTTCTTCCGTTCCTCCTCGCGCGACGACGCTGCGCAGCGCTGCACCGATTCCGGTACGCCCGGTCACCGCGTGGCGCGGCGTGACCGACACGCGGGCGGGACGGATCCCGATGGCGCTGCCGCACCCGTCCGTCCCGGACGCGCTGTTTCTACCGTCCGCATTCTCCGGCGAGGCGGTTCCGTTCGTGGTCACCGCCTTCCGCGAGGGGCACGACCGGATCGGCGTGCACGTGCGGCTCTTCTCCCCCTCGGGAGAGGAGTCTCTGCATCGGCTGTCTCCGCTCGGTGACGGTTTCGATCGCTGGAGCGTCGACATCGCGCCGCTCGAAGAGGGAATCTGGCGGTTTCGCTTCGAGGCCTTCGGCGACGATGTCGCGACGTGGGATCACGCAGCGCAGCTCAAGATCGCGGCCGGCGTCGATGCGCCGCTCATGCGCGAGATGGGCGCCAGACTGTTCACCGACGCGGCCCGGGAGAAGGACCGCCCCACCGCCGAGCGCACTGCCCTGAACGCTGCCGCCCGCGCACTGCGCGAGCAGAGTACGAGCGACGACGAGGCGTTGGCGGTCATGCGCGATCCTGCGATCCGCGCCGCCTTTCGCGCCCGACCGGTTCAGTCGCTCCTCACGACAGGTCCCGACCTCGAGTTGCGGGTGGAGCGGGAGCGCGCGGGCGTCGGCGCCTGGTACGAGTTCTTCCCCCGGTCGGAGGGCGCGAAGCGGCTGAAGGACGGGTCGATCAAGAGCGGCACCTTCCGCACGGCGATCAAGCGCCTGCCCGCCGTCGCCGCGATGGGCTTCGACGTGCTATACCTGCCGCCGATCCACCCGATCGGCGAGGTCAACCGCAAGGGACCCAACAACACGCTGACCGCGGGTCCGAGCGACCCCGGCTCCCCCTGGGCCATCGGGTCGGCCGCCGGCGGCCACGACACCGTGCACCCCGATCTCGGCACGCTCGCCGACTTCCGCGCTTTCGTGCGTGCGGCGCGCGCCGAGGGACTCGAGGTCGCGCTCGACCTCGCGCTTCAGGCGGCCCCCGACCATCCGTGGGTGGCGGCTCATCCGGAGTGGTTCACCACGCTTCCGGACGGCACGATCGCCTACGCGGAGAATCCGCCGAAGAAGTATCAGGACATCTACCCGATCAACTTCGACAACGACCCCGCCGGTATCCGCGCCGAAGTCCTCCGCATCGTGCGGCATTGGATCGCGCAGGGCGTGAAGATCTTCCGCGTGGACAACCCGCACACCAAGCCGCTGCAGTTCTGGGAGTGGCTCATCGCCACGGTGAACGCCGAACACCCCGACGTGGTCTTCCTGGCCGAAGCCTTCACCCGTCCGGCCCCCCTGCAGGCGCTTGCGCAAGCCGGGTTCCAGCAGAGTTACTCGTACTTCACGTGGCGCAACACGAAGGCGGAGCTGGAGGAGTTCCTCCACTGGATCTCCCACGACACCGCGGACTTCATGCGGCCCAACCTCTTCGTCAACACGCCCGACATCCTCACCGAGTACCTCCAGTACGGCGGCCGTCCCGCCTACAAGATCCGCGCAGCCCTGGCCGCCACCGCAGGCGCCTCCTACGGCGTGTACGCCGGCTACGAGCTGATCGAGAACGTGGCCCGGCCCGGGTCCGAGGAGAACCTCGACAACGAGAAGTACGAGTACAAGCTGCGCGACTGGGATGCCGCGGCATCCCAGGGACTGACCATCGCTCCCTACCTGACGCGCCTCAACGAGATCCGCCGCGCTCACCCGGCGCTGCGACAGCTGCGCGACATCTCGATCCATTGGAGCGACGACGACGCGATCCTCGTCTTCGTCAAGCACCTGCCCGCGGCGCTGAGCGTCGACGGGGTCGACGACACGATCATCGTCGTCGCGAACGTCGACCCGCATTCGACTCGCCAGACCACGGTGCACATCGACTCCACCGTGTTCGGCGTGGCGCGCGGCGCCGACTACGTCGTCGAAGATCTCGTGACGGGCGCGACGTGGACCTGGAACCAGGACAACTTCGTCCGTCTGGACGCGTTCGACGAACCCGTCCACATCCTGCACGTGAAGGAGACCCGATGAGCGACATCTCCGACCAAGTCCTGGACACGGTCGCGACCGGCTCCTACCACGCCCCGCACGACATCCTCGGCCCGCATCGACGCACCGACGGGTCGTGGGTGATCCGCGCACGCCGGCCGATGGCATCATCGGTCACGGCCGTGGCGGACGACGGCACCGAGATCCCGCTCGAGCACGTGCGCGCCGGAATCTGGGAGGGCCAGAGCCCCACGCAGCCCCGCGCGTACGAACTGGTGGCCACTTACGAGGGCGGCGCCGACTACCGCGTCGACGATCCGTACCGTCATCTTCCGACCCTGGGTGACGTCGATCGTCATCTGATCGCCGAGGGTCGCCATGAGCAGCTCTGGCAGGCACTCGGTGCCCACGTTCGCCATTACGACGCGGTCAGCGGCGTGTCGTTCGCTGTCTGGGCGCCGAATGCGCGCGCTGTGCGTGTCGTCGGCGACTTCAACGCGTGGGACGGCCAGGGGCACGCGTTGCGCAGCCTCGGCTCCAGCGGCGTCTGGGAGTTGTTCGTGCCCGGGCTCTCTTCCGGCGCGGTCTACAAGTACGAGATCCTCACACGCCACGGCGGGTGGATTCTCAAGGCCGACCCGATGGCACAGCGTGCCGAACTTCCTCCGGCGACCGGGTCCATCGTGACCGAGAGCGCGTACCGCTGGGGCGATGAGGAGTGGATGACCTCACGCGCCGGACGAGACGTGCTTTCGCAGCCGATGTCGACGTACGAGTTGCACCTGGGATCCTGGCGACCGGGGCTCGGGTATCGAGACGTCGTGGAGCCGCTGATCGCGTACCTCACCGAGACCGGATACACCCATGTCGAGTTCCTGCCCCTGGCCGAGCATCCGTTCGGTGGCTCGTGGGGGTATCAGGTCAGCGGGTACTACGCTCCGACGAGCCGTTTCGGCAGTCCCGACGACCTGCGCCACCTGATTGACCGACTGCACCAGGCCGGCTTCGGCGTCATCATGGACTGGGTTCCGGGCCATTTCCCGAAGGACGCGTTCGCGCTGGCCCGTTTCGACGGCGACCCCCTGTACGAGCATCCCGATCCCCGCCGCGGCGAGCACAAGGACTGGGGCACGCTCATCTTCGACTACGGCCGCAACGAGGTGCGCAACTTCTTGGTGGCCAACGCCCTCTACTGGCTGGAGGAGTTCCACGTCGACGGTCTGCGGGTGGATGCCGTGGCCTCGATGCTCTATCTCGACTACTCGCGCGAGGCCGGCGAATGGGAGCCGAACATCTACGGTGGACGAGAGAACCTGGAGGCGATCCGGTTCCTCCAGGAGGTCAACGCCACGGCATACAAGCGCTACCCCGGCATCGCCATGATTGCGGAGGAGTCCACCAGCTATCCCGGCGTCACCTCGCCCACCAGCGCCGGTGGCCTCGGGTTCGGGTTCAAGTGGAACATGGGCTGGATGAACGACTCGCTCGAGTACATCAAGCGCGACCCGATGTACCGCGGCCATCACGAGGGCGAGCTGTCGTTCTCGTTCGTCTACGCCTTCAGCGAGCACTTCATCCTTCCGATCAGCCACGACGAGGTCGTCCACGGCAAGGGGACGCTGTTCACGCGGATGCCGGGAGACCATTGGCAGAAGCTCGCCAACACCCGCGCCTTCCTCGCGTACATGTGGGGCCATCCCGGTAAGCAGCTGCTGTTCATGGGGCAGGACTTCGGGCAGCTGTCCGAATGGTCGGAGGGCCGCGGACTGGACTGGTGGATGCTCGATCAGCCTCCGCACCGGCAGCTTCTCGACTTCGTCGGCGCGCTCAATCGCGTCTACCGTGAGAACCCACCGCTGTGGGCGCGCGACAGCGACGGCTCCGCGTTCCGGCGCCTGGGTGCTCCCACCTGGAACCCGAACGTCATCGCCTTCGCGCGCGTCGACAACCACGGCAACACCGTCGTCGTGGTCTGCAACTTCTCCGGTGTTCCCCTTCACGACTACGCCCTGGACCTGCCGGCGGGCGGAGCGTGGCGGGAGCTGCTCAACTCCGATGCGCAGGCTTACGGCGGCTCGGGAGTGGGGAACTTCGGCACGGTGCACGCCGATGACGACGGACGCGCGACACTCGTTCTGCCCCCGCTCGGCGTCCTCTGGCTCGGCCGCCCGGCGTAGGTGCCGGCGTCCGATGCCGGAAGAGTCGGTGTCAGAACAGCAGTGAGGTCAGCCGGCCGCGGGCACGGATGACGCGCGCGTCACTGTTCCCGATGAGTCCGAAGAGCTCGATGAGGCGGTCGCGGACGGCGCCGCGCTCATCGGACGGCAGCGCCGCGAACAGGTCGAGCAGCCGCGCGAACGCGTCGTCGATGTGACCGCCGGCGATGTCGAGATCGGCGACGGCGAACTGGGCCTCGATGTCGGTGGGCGCGGATGCCGCGGCATCCCTCGCCTGCTGCAGGTCCAGCCCCTGCACGCGCTGCAGGAGGCGCACCTGGCCGAGACCGGCCTGAGCCTGCTCGTCGCGCGGGTTCTCCGCGAGCGCCGCCTCATACGCCGAAACGGCGCGCGCGTAGTCGCCCGCCTCGATCGCATCGAACGCCTCCTGGTGTCGCGGGGGCAGTGCGGGCTCGTCGGGTTCAGCCGACTCGGCGCCGTCGACGGGGACGGTGCCCGTGACGCCGTTCTGGGCTGCCAGCTGCAGCAGCTGGGCGAAGACGTCGCGTACCTGCTGCTCCGGCACCGCGCCGGTGAACAGCGGAACGGGCTGACCCGCAACGAGGGCGACGACCATGGGGATCGACTGGGCGCGGAAGCCCTGGGAGATCTGCGGGTTCGCATCCACGTCGACCTTGGCCAGCACCAGACGTCCGGCGAGCTCGGTGACGACCTTCTCGAGGATCGGACTGAGCTGCGTGCAGGGACCGCACCACTCGGCCCACAGATCCACCACGACCGGCACGGACCGCGACAGCTCGAGCACCTGACCGAAGCTCTCGTCGGTCGCATCGAAGATCAACGACGGGCCGGGGCCCGCTGAGGGCGCCGTTGCGGAGCCGGCGGGTGCCGACGGGCGAGAGCGCAGGGACGACAGGTCGACGGCACCGCGCAGCACGGCGCCCGAGGTGGGATCGCTCACTTAGGGGGCTACTTTCGCGTCGAGGATGGAGGTCGAGTACCCCAGCAGCTGGATGCGCTTGCTGGAGCTCTGGGAGGGGACGAAGAAGAAGAGCTGGTCGACGAAGGTCGTCGTGAAGCCCGTCGAGGACTGATTCACGCCGGTGAGGGTCTGCACGATCGCGTTGTTGTCGAGCTTGATCACCGCGTCGGTGTTGGTGGGCTTGACGGTGTCGCTCTCGTGCACGGTCACCGCAACGATCGCGCCCGAATCCAGCGTGGCCAGAGAGATGGGTTCGTCCGGCCCCGCCGATGCCGCGTAGGTCAGCGTCCCCGTCTGCGCGCCGGTCTGGTTGAACGCCTGCAGCCGGGAGGCGCGGTTGTCGGCAACGAGCTTTCGGAAGGGGTCGTTCGTCGAATCGAACTGCGCCGCGAACGCGCTGCTGTCACCGTTGGTGAGGATGTCGGCATAGGCCGCGGCCACCTTGTTGGGGGCGAGCGCCAAGAAGGGCGAGTCGGGGTCGATCGAGATCGCGCCGACGTACGAGGGCGCGAGATTGAGACTGGCCTGCGACACCAGCTCGGCCTCCCGCGTGACCTTGTAAGGCGACCAGGGGTCCTCCTGGGTCACGCTGAGGATGACGTCTCCGGTCTCGATGACCGCGAAGAATGTGCGCGGCCACCCGTCGTAGGCCTCGGGCAGGATGATCTTGACAGGCTTGTCGGGCAACGCGCTCAGTGCCGTGTGCCCGGCGACGTCGCGGAGCTTGTAGTCCGTCTCTCGGGCCGCCAGAGCAGAGCCCGTCAACCGCAGCGCAGCCGCCGCGGGATCCTTGGCGGCATCGGCCTTCGCCACCTGCTCGGAGACGCGCGTGAGGATGCGCTCGGCCTGCTGCTGGGTGACGGCGGGCCGTCCCTGATCCTGCGGCACGACGACACTCTCGGATGCCGTGGGCGTCGGCGTGCCGGCGAACTGCGGCCAGGCATCGGCAGTGCAGCCGGTGAACAGCAACGCGGCGACGCCGACGGCCGGAACCGCGATGAGTGAGCGCTTGCCGCGGGTCAACTGACGACGCGAGGGCGTGGCGCTGATGACGCCCTTGTCGGCCCCCGCGACCGCGACGTCGATGGGCTCGGTCACCGGCATCGGCAGACCCTTGCGGCGCGGGCCGCGCGATCGGCGTGCATGCCGCACGCCGAGGACGTACACGATGATGCCGATCAGCAAGAAGATGCTGCCCAGGACGATGAGAGGACCCGCCCACGGGGTCGTCGCTCCCGTCGGCCAGGTCACGGTGAGGCTGCTCGGCGCCGGCTTCACACCGTCGGTGGCCACGAGCAGGCTCATGTCCGCCGGAAGCTGCAGGGGGGTGATGAGGACGTCATCCTGCTGGAACTCATCCAGCCAGAGATCCGAGCCGACGGGGGTGATCGGCGCGCTGCCGGCGGCCGGCGGGTTCTTCGCCGCGACGGCCGTCGTCGTGGTGGCTCCCCCATCGACGGTCACGTGGGTGTACGAGGACGGCGTCAGCCAGGCTTCGAGGTCGGCCGTGCGCCCGTACGAGGCGAAGATCGTGCCCGCCTCCTGGACACGGAGGGTCTGTGAGCCGGCGTGGCTGTTGAGCACGCTGCCATCGATCAGGATGTACGGCGCGTCGCCGGTGACGGAGATCGTCTCGCTCTCGGTCCGCGGACCCTGCAGCACGGTGCGCTGGGCGATACCGGCGCCGATCATGACCGCAGCCAGCACGAAGGCCGTCACAGCCCAGACGAAACGCACGTAAGACACCTCCCGCGCGCACCGCAGACGGGATCGCGGCGCGCAATCGACGTTCCAGCCTAGCGACATCCTGCTGTGCGTCGCCCGGGAGGACCGTGATACCCCCGACGACCGCCGCGGCCGTGTCGCCCGCGAAAGCGCCGCGCGGTGCGTATTCTGACATCACCATGAAGCTGCAGCATCCGTTCCGCACGGCTCTCGTCGCCACGCTCGGCGTGGGCGTCGGCATCCTGCTCATCACCAGCGTGCAGTCGCTGTCGACGATCCTGCTGTACGTGGGGACGGCCCTGTTCCTCGCGCTCGGGCTCGATCCTCTCGTCAGCTGGCTGGAGCGTCGTCGCCTGCCGCGGTGGGCGGCGCTGCTGATCACCTTCGCGGCAGTGCTGGCGGTGTTCACCGGCATCGTGCTGATCGTCATCCCGGTCCTCGTGGGGCAGATCGCTCAGCTGATCACGCAGGTGCAGCGACTCATCGACAGCGCGGTCAACGGCTCGTGGAACCCCGTCGACGATCTGTCGAAGTGGCTGCACGCCACCTTCCCCGCGCTGGATGTCGACATGGCGTTCAAGTACGTGTCCGACTGGTTCAACAGCCTGGACTTCGCGCAGATCGGAACATCGGCCGGCAACGTGATCCTCGGCATCGGCGCCTCGATCATCTCGCTCATCACCGGGGCGATCATCATCCTGATCCTCACGATCTACTTCACCGCGTCGACGCCGTCGCTGAAGGCGTCGGTCGCACAGCTCGTGCCCGCCTCGAAGCGGGCACGTTTCGTCGACCTCTCGGAGCAGATCACCGCATCCGTGGGTCACTACGTCATGGGGCAGGTCACGCTCGGTGCCATCAACGGTGTCCTCAGCGCCGCCTTCCTCTCGATCATCGGGGCCCCGTTCCCGGCCGTGTTGGCGGTGATCGCGTTCTTCTTCTCGCTGATCCCCCTCGTGGGCACACTCACGGGTTCGGCGATCATCGTGCTCACCTGCCTCATCCCCGGACTCAGCTCGCCGCTGACGGCGATCGTGGCGCTCGTCTGGTACGTGGTGTACATGCAGGTGGAGGCCTACCTCCTCTCGCCGCGCATCATGAACCGCGCGGTGTCGGTGCCCGGCGCCGTCGTGGTGATCGCAGCGCTGGCCGGAGGCGCCCTGCTCGGACTCCTGGGCGCGCTCATCGCGATTCCCGTTGCCGCGAGCATCCTGATCATCTACCGTCAGGTGATCATTCCTCGTCAGAACGAGCGATGAGTCCTACTGCTCGTCCCATTCGGTGGCGAGGGGCAGCGCGTCGGGGTTGACGGCCGCGACGATCTCCGTGAGAACGCGGCGCGTCTGCGTCTCCCCCACCCACAGATGCTTGCCGCCGTCGACGGCGATGACCCGCGCATGGTCGATGGGGGCGAAACGGTCGTGAGCTTCGGCGGGGCGGAGGTAGTCGTCGAACTCGGGGATGAGAGCCACCACCTGCCTGGTCTCTCCCCGCCACGCGGCGACGTCCGCCGCGGTGGCGCGATGCAACGGCGGGGAGAGCAGGATGACGCCGTCGATCGCGTGATCCCGCCCGTACTTCAGAGCCAGTTCGGTACCGAAAGACCATCCCACGAGCCAGGGATGCGGCAGAGCCCGCGCCTCGACGAAAGCGAGCGCCGCGGCAACGTCGAACTCCTCGGCGCGTCCGCCGTCGAAGGCACCCTCGCTCGTGCCGCGGGGCGACGTCGTGCCCCGCGTGTTGAATCGCAGGACGGCGAGGTCGGCGAGGGCCGGCAGGCGTCCGGCGGCTTTCCTCAGGATGTGCGAATCCATGAACCCGCCGGCTGTGGGCAGCGGATGCAGTGTCACGAGCGTGGCGACCGGGTCGCGGTGCGCGGGCAGCGCCAGCTCTCCGACGAGAGTCAGCCCGTCGAGCGTTTCGAGCTCGATCTCCTCGCGCCGCGCGGGCAGAAGTACCGGTCCGCGAATCTCCATCTCATGCCACCTTCCAACAGGCCGTGTGCCAGTGCCGCCGCGCGGCCAGATCCGCGGCGTCGCCCAGGACGCCGTCCGCGCGCCACACCACGACGTGAGCCGTGCGCGGCGCTATAGATCGGCCGCACCCCGGGCAGACGTAGGTCTTCTGCGCCTGGACGGCACTGACCGGTTGCACGGTCCACTCGGCGCCGCGCCGGGACTCGGTACGCTTCCAGCCGCTCAACAGCCGATCGAACGAATCGTCGGCTGGTGAGGGCTGCCGTCGGTTCGCGCGCGGCATGTGCTCAATACCACCCCGTGGACTGTGAGTGCGACCACGCCCCGCACGGGCTGCTGTAACGTCCCCCGATGTAGCCGAGGCCCCAGGCGATCTGCGTTGCAGGATTGGTCTCCCAGTCTGCGCCCGCCGACGCCATCTTGCTTCCCGGAAGCGCCTGCGGGATGCCGTAGGCGCCGCTTCCCGCGTTGTAGGCGCCCACTCGCCATCCGGACTCCTTGTTCCACAGGGCGACCAGGCAGGCGAACTCGTCGTCGCCCCAGCCGCGCTGCTGAACCATCGCGTACGCGATGGACTGTGCCGTGCCCGGGTCGGGTGCGACGAACGGGGGCGACCACGACGAGCTCGACGTCGACGATCCCTTCGCTGCCGACGGCGTGGGCGTCGGCGTGGGCTTGGGCGTGACGTACACGCTGTACACGACTGAGTCGCGGCCGAGACCGGCTGTCTGGTCGGATGCCGCGAGGTACGCCTGTGCGTTGGCGATCGTCGACGCGTAGAGAGAGATGGGGGCGACCTCGGCGGCCTGGGCACGCGGGCTCGTCGCCGTCATGGGTCCGATATACGCGGCACCGAATCCGAGAACGGCGAGCACGGCGAATCCGCTCATGACTCCGCGCCGTCGCGACCACTTCGCCGTGGGGGCAGACGGACGCACGCGTCGCGGGGAAACCTGATTTCTCCGTGCGGCGCGCGTCTCGGGAACATCGACGCGGGAGGGCGTCAGTTCGGCGTCGGCAGTCACAGTCCTCCGATTCTAGCGCGCTGCTCCGAGCCCGCCAGGCTGTCCTGATCAGACGACGGCGAGCATGACCTCTACGGTGGCGTCCAGGACAGCGTCCACCTGCGCCTCGCTGTAGCCCCGTCGCTGCATCCGGAAAGCGACCGAACGCACCTGGTCGACGGTCACCGGTTCGCCGCTCTCGAGGAAGCGTGCGATCTTGTCGGCGACCAGATCGACCTCGTCGACCCGGTAGCCGAAGCGCAGCATTCCGACGCGGCGGAAGCGACGGCCCTTGGGGCGGGTGAGGCGATCCAGCACCTCCTGGGCCAGCTTGCGCGACTGTCCCACCCATGCTCGTGCGCCGCGACGAGACAGTGCCTGCTCGCGTTCGCGGGCGGCGAACGCGTCTTCGATGCGGCTGAGAGCCGCATCGACCGCGACCACCTGATATCCGCGCCGCACGAGCGGAAACGCGGCCGTGCGGACGGCGGCCGCATCGATCTCTGTCGACTGCCCCGACTCGAAGGCCGCGCGGGCGCGGGCCAGGAAATCGTCGACGGCATCGGGACGATAGCCGCGGGTGCGGCCGGACGTCAGCGGGAACGGCGGCGCGCTCGTCGCGGGGGCGTCGTTCATGAGACCACCAGGGGAGAGAAGAGGAAATAGAGAGCGAGAGCGGCCGCAGCCGAGGGCAGGATCGAGTCCAGCCGATCAAGCACGCCCCCGTGGCCCGGCAGCCATGAACTCATGTCCTTGATGCCCAGATCGCGCTTGATCATCGACTCGCCGAGGTCGCCGACGGTCGCACACCCCAAGATGAGCAACCCGAAGATCACGCCGGCCCACCAGGGGATCCCGAGGACGAACAGTGCCCACAGCACGGAGGCGATGAGAGTCGCCAGGGCTCCCCCGGCGAACCCCTCCCATGTCTTCTTCGGGCTGATCCGCGGCGCCATCGGGTGGGAGCCGAAGGCGAGCCCGGACGCGTAGGCTCCGGTGTCCGTCGCGACCACGGCGATCAGCATGCCGAGTACCCAGTACTCGCCCTGGTCCTGGCGCAGCAGGACCAGCGCGAGACTCGCCAGGAACGGGACGTACAGCGGGAGGAAGCCGGCGATCAGCACATCGCCGAGGACCTCGCCGTATCGACGCCCGTCGCGAGCGACCATCTGCGCGAGCAGCCGCCACACGATCACCGCGGTCACCGCCCCGAAGGTCAGCGCCCAATGCGTCAGGTGACCCGCGAAGAAAGCGGACAGCATGATGACCGCGCCGGCGACGATCTGCGGCCACACATCGACGCGCCGGCCGGCGGTCTGCAGCGCCCGGCTGAACTCGAACACGCCGAGCAGACACACCGGCACCGCGAACACGAGGAAGAGCCACTTGATGAACAGCAACGAGCCCAGCACCACGGCTCCGACCGCCAGCCCGATGAGGATCGCCATCAGAAGATTGCGACCGGTGCGCGCATTGATGCGGTCGGTGACTTCCTCGAAGTCGGCGCGAGCTCGGTCCATCTGGTGCTCGATCTCGGTGCGCGCGGCGCGCACGTGAGCCTGGAAGCTCGCCGAGCTTGCGGAGCGCGCGCGATCCCCCTCCGGGTCCGGAACGCCTCCGAGCCCGGCATCTCCCGGCGAGTCGGTGGTCGGCACGTCCTCAGACCTCGAGAAGCTCGGCTTCTTTGCGCTTGAGCGCCTCGTCGATCTCGTCGACGTGGCTGCGCGTGACGGCGTCGAGCTCCTTCTCGGCCCGCACGAGATCGTCTTCGCCGACCTCGCTCTTCAGCGCGTCCAGCTCGTCCTTGGCCTTGCGGCGGATGCCGCGGAGGTGCACCTTGGCGTCTTCCCCCTTGGTGCGAACGAGCTTGACGTACTCCTTGCGACGCTCGGCCGTCAGTTCCGGCATCGAGACACGCACGATGTTGCCGTCGTTGGACGGGTTCGCGCCCAGGTTCGGCATGTCGCGGATCGCCTGCTCGATCGCTTTGAGAGCGGACTTGTCATAGGGCGTGACGACCAGCGTGCGCGCTTCCGGCGTGTTCAGGGATGCCAGCTGGGCGAGCGGGGTTGGGGAACCGTAGTAGTCGACCAGGATCTTCTGGAAGAGCTGGGGGTTTGCACGACCCGTGCGCACGGTCGCGAAGTCATCCTTCGCAGCCTCCACGGCGCGGTCCATGCGGGCGGACGTGTCGGCCAGGATCTCGGCGATCACGGTCACTCCATTCGTTCGGTACGTCAGGGAAAAGTCTAGTGCGCAGCGCTCAGCGGCTCAGGCGGTGACGAGCGTGCCGATGGATTCGCCGAGCAGCGCGCGCGTGACGTTGCCCGCGGGTTCCATGCCGAAGACACGCATGTCGATGCCGTTGTCCATGCACAGGCTGAACGCCGTGGAGTCCACGACCTTCAGGCCCCGCTGGAGGGCGTCGCGATACGTGATGGTGTCGATCCGCACGGCATCCGGGTTCGTCTTGGGGTCAGCCGTGTAGACGCCGTCGACGCCGTTCTTGGCGACCAGTACCTCGTCCGCGCCGATCTCGAGAGCGCGCTGCGCGGCGACCGTGTCGGTCGAGAAGTAGGGCAAACCGGCGCCGGCGCCGAAGATGACGACGCGGCCCTTCTCCATGTGCCGCTCAGCGCGACGCGGGATGTAGGGCTCGGCGACCTGGGTCATCGAGATGGCCGACTGCACACGTGTGGCGGCGCCGGCCTGCTCGAGGAAGTCCTGCAGCGCGAGCGCGTTCATCACGGTGCCGAGCATGCCCATGTAGTCGGCGCGCCCGCGGTCCATGCCGCGCTGGCTCAGTTCCGCTCCGCGGAAGAAGTTGCCACCGCCCACCACGATGGCGATCTCCACCCGGTCGACCGCGGCGGCGATCTCGCGTGCGATCTGACCGACGACGTCGGGGTTGACACCGAGCTGGCCTCCTCCGAAGGCCTCCCCGGACAGCTTCAGGAGGACGCGACGGCGTCCGGTGTTCTCATCGGTCACGGGGGGTTCCTCTCGTCGAGATGCAGACTATCGAAGGCGGGGCATGGAAAAGGGGTCCGCATTCGGTGAATGCGGACCCCTTGACGCGACTTACGCGCCGACCTTGAAGCGGGCGAAGTCGGTGATCGTGATGCCAGCGTCGCCGGCGACCTTGGCGACGGACAGCTTGTTGTCCTTCGCGTAGTCCTGATCCAGCAGAGCGACCTGCTTGAAGAACGCGTTCACGCGGCCTTCGACGATCTTCGGCAGCGCCGCCTCCGGCTTGCCCTCGTTGCGGGAGATCTCCGTGACGATCTCGCGCTCCTTCTCGACCTCTTCGGCCGGGACGTCCTCGCGCGAGAGGTAGGTCGGGTTGGCGAACGAGATGTGCTGCGCGATCGAGCGCGCGGTCTCGGCGTCGTCACCGGTGTAGGCGAGCACGACGCCCACCTGCGGCGGAAGGTCCTTGCTCGTCTTGTGCAGGTAGATCTCGAACTTGTCACCCGCGATCGTGCGCACGCGACGCAGCTCGACCTTCTCACCGATGATCGCGGCCTCGTCTGAGATGAGCTCGGCGACCGTCTTGCCCTCGGCATCCGCGGCCAGCGCGGCCTCGACGGAGTCGGCGCTGACGGCGGCGGCCGCCGCGAGCACCTGGTCGGCGAGAGCGATGAAGCGCTCGTTCTTGGCGACGAAGTCGGTCTCGGTGTTCAGCTCGAGGATGGTGACCTTGCCGTCGTTGAGGGCGGCGGCGACGAGGCCCTCGCTGGTGGAGCGGTCGGCACGCTTCGCGTTGCCCTTCGCGCCCTTGAGGCGGAGGATCTCGACGGCCTTCTCGAGGTCGCCGTCGGCCTCCTCGAGCGCCTTCTTGGTGTCGACCATGCCCGTGCCGAGCTGCTCGCGCAGGGCCTTGATGTCGGCGATGGTGAAGTTTGCCATGGGTGGTGGCTCCTTGCGTGTCGTGAGTTCTCGTGGGATGCCGGTGCGAAGCCGCCCGTCAGGCGCGGCTCCGCACCGGCGAAGTGGTCTTACTCGGAAGCGGTCGCTGCGGCGTCGCCCTCGGCCTTGGCTTCGGCGCCCGCGACATCGGCGGTCGACTCGGTGGCGATGGTCTCGACCTCGGCGACGTCGGTGACGACGGGCGTCTCGAGCAGCTCGCGCTCCCAGTCGGCGAGGGGCTCGGCGTCGGCGGACTCGTCGGTCGGCTGGTGACGCTGGATGAGGCCCTCCGCGGCGGCGTCGGCGATGATGCGCGTGAGCAGGCCCACCGAGCGGATCGCGTCGTCGTTGCCCGGGATCGGGAACTGGAACTCGTCGGGGTCGGCGTTCGTGTCGAGGATGCCGATCACGGGGATGCCGAGCTTCTGTGCCTCGCTGACGGCGAGGTGCTCGCGCTTGGCGTCGACGATCCAGATCGCCGAGGGCGTCTTGGTGAGGTTGCGGATACCGCCGAGCGACTTGTGCAGCTTGTCGAGCTCGCGCTTCTTCAGCAGGAGCTCCTTCTTCGTGAAGCCGCTGTCGGCGGGGTTCTCGAAGTTGAGCTCCTCGAGCTCCTTCATGCGGGCGAGGCGCTTGCTGACCGTCGAGAAGTTGGTCAGGAGGCCACCGAGCCAGCGCTGGTTGACGTACGGCTGGCCGACGCGCGTCGCCTGCTCGGCGATGACTTCCTGCGCCTGCTTCTTGGTGCCGACGAACAGGATGGTGCCGCCGTGCGCGACCGTCTCCCGGACGTACTCGTACGCCTTGTCGATGTACCCCAGCGACTGCTGCAGGTCGATGATGTGGATGCCGGAGCGCTCCGTCAGGATGAAACGCTTGACCTTCGGGTTCCACCGGCGGGTCTGGTGTCCGAAGTGGACGCCGCTGTCGAGCAGCTGGCGAATGGTGACGACGGCCATGGCCGTTCTCCTTCTCTTTGGGTTGATCGCGTGGGCCGATCGGCCCGAGCGCCTGGTGCCCGGCGCACACCCGCTCACCGCTGTCGCGGTGAGACCTCGAGGTGTGGATGCCGCGGAATCCGTCCGGGGACGGGGCCGCTGTGGGCACGCGGAGTCACCCCGACCAGCGGGGTGCTCAGCCAGTGTATCAGCCGCAGCGCCTCCTCCCCCGACGCTCGCTGACGTCGGCCGCCCACAGATGCCCGTCGCGGCCGCCGTCGGTGGGAGCCGGCCGCGAGGGTGGAGCGATGAATGCAAATCGACGCCGTCGCATGGTGAAACGCGTCATCCGGACAGCAGGCGCGGTGCTGGCGCTGACCGTCGCCGTCGCCTTCAGTGCATCCGGTGCCGCCGGGGTGGACGGGCATGAGCTGCGGCCGGCGAGGGCGTCCGCCGACGCGGGGTCTGCGCGGTGGTCGTGGCCGGTCTCGCCGCCGCGCATCACGGTCGCCTACCGAGCGCCCGCCCATGCGTACGGCCCCGGACACCGGGGCATCGATCTGGCCAGCGCGGTCGATGCGGACGTACGGGCTCCCGACGACGGCGTCGTCGCCTTCGCCGGCGTCGTCGTCGATCGACCGCTCATCACGATCGACCACGGCGGTGGGCTGGTCTCGACGATGGAGCCCGTCCGCGCGACCGTGCCGGTGGGGACGAGTGTGCAACGGGGTGAACAGGTGGGCACCGTGGCGACGGGCGGTCACACGACGCCCGGCGAGATCCACCTGGGAGCGCGGAGAGACGACGTCTATCTCAATCCGCTGCGGCTGTTGGGCGAGGTGCCGCGGGCCGTACTGCTTCCGTGCTGCGAGCCCGCTCAACAGCCGGGATAGGTGTGGCCGGCGACGCTGGCGGCCTCATCTGGACAGCCGGTGAGCACAGACGCCGCGATGACGGCGGCATCGACAGCGGGCGCGCGGGTCTTCACGAGAGCAGGCCCGCGGCGCACTCACGCGCGAGGATGCGCCTGCCGGTAGGCGGCCGCCAGTCGCTCCGCCGAGACATGTGTGTAGATCTGGGTGGTTCCGAGGCTGGCATGACCGAGCATCTCCTGCACGGTGCGCAGGTCGGCGCCGCCGTCGAGCAGATGAGTGGCCGCTGAGTGGCGCAGCGTGTGAGGACCGACGCTCTGCCCGACCGTCGGGGAGACGACGCGCGAGACGACGTCGTAGGCGGAACGCGCGCCCAGCCGTGCGCCGCGGGCTCCGACGAACAGCGCCGCCGTTCCGGAGCCGCGTCCCACGAGCACGCAACGACCGCGCGCCAGATAGGCGTCGAGAGCGTGAGCGGCAGGAGCGCCGTACGGCACGACACGCTCCTTGCTGCCCTTACCCACGACACGGACCGTGCGGCGCTCGCGATCGATGTCGTCGACATCCGTCCCGCAGAGTTCGGACACGCGAAGAGCGGAGGCGTAGAGAAGTTCGACGAGCGCGGCGTCCCTCAACGCGATGGCATCGCCGCCGTGCGCGCGCGTCTCGGCATCCGTCAGCACGGCGGTCATGGCGGGCGCGGTCGCCACCTTCGGCAAGGAGCGCCCCCGGCGCGGGGCCACCAGTCGCAGCGCAGGGTCGACCTCGAGGCGCGCCGTCTGCCGAGCCCACGCGAAGAAGCCGCGCACGGCTGCTGTGCGCCGCGCGAGTGTCGCCCGTGCGTCGCCGCGTCGTGTCGCGGTCCACAGCCATTCCCGCAGATGCTCCAGATCGACATCCGCCAGATCGCGGTCTCCGATCACCGCGACGAGATCGCGCAGATCCCCCGCGTACGCGCGCACCGTCGCCGCGGACAGCCGCCGTACGTCCGAGAGCTCGCGCGTGTAGGCGTCGGCTGCTTCGGAGAGTCTCACCAGACCAGCATCCCTCGTCTCGAGGGTGCGCGGCGGGCGGCACACCGCAGTGCGTGGCTCGCACCGCGGTTCGCATGGCACCGCTCGTCACCACAGTCGCGCGGGTCGCGGCTCCGACCGGCGTCGCCATCCGTCGCCGCTGCGCTCGACACGTCCATCCAGTTCGAGTAGCGCAAGGATCCCGCTCGCCTCAGCGACGGAGAGGCCCGACAGGCGCGCGACCTCCGTGGTCGCACGCGCCCGACGACCGCTCAGCGCGTCCAGTACTCGCGTGCGCTCATCGGTACGCCCGCCGTCGCCGGGATCAGGCTCGTCGGCTGTGTCGCCAGAGATCCCCAAGAGCTCCCACGCATCGGCGGCGGAGGTCACACAGACCGCGCCCGCCTCGCGCAGGAGCCGGTGGCAGCCCGCGGATGCGGCGCTGGTCACAGGCCCGGGAACGGCGCCGAGGGCGCGTCCGAGCGCGGCGGCATGGTGAGCGGTGTTCAATGCCCCACTCCGGTGGGCAGCCTCGACGACGATCGTCGCACCCGCCAACGCTGCGATCACCCTGTTGCGCGCGAGGAAGCGCCACTTGGTCGGCGCTGTGCCGCAGGGCACTTCGGCGAGCACCAGCCCCGACGTCGCGATCGCCGCGATCAGGTCATCGTGACCGGCCGGGTAGGGCCGGTCCACTCCGCCGGCCAGCACGGCGACCGTTGTGCCGTCGGCGCGCAACGCGCCGCGGTGTGCCGCTCCGTCGATGCCGTAGGCCGCCCCGGAGACCACGACGACCCCCCTCGCCGCAGAGTCCGCGGCGAGCTCCGTCACGACGTGCGTGCCGTACGCCGTCGCGGCCCGCGCGCCGACGAGCGCCAGCGTGGCAGAACTCGACAGCGCGCGGACGTCGCCCCGAGCCCACAGACAGACGGGTGCGTGCACACCCAGGTCATCGAGCGCGCGCGGCCAGACCTCCTCGCCCGGCACGAGGAGCCGAGCTCCCGCTCGGCGAGCGGCTGCCAGCACACGGTCGACCTCGCCACGGCGGGGCAACCATCGGGCGCGCGCAGCACGAACATCCTCCTCGGTCACGCCGGCGCCACCGCCGAGGCCCGATGTGGCTTCGCCCACGGCACGCTCCAGCGCCTCGGCGGCACCGTAGTGCGCAATCAGCGCACCGGCCGTCCCGTCGCCCGGCTCGACGAGCGTCGACCAGATCGCTGCGGCGTACGCGGTGCGTGCCTCGTCGTCGGAGAGCCCGTCACCGACCAGTCCGCGAAGGGCCGTGCGGGAGGCACCGGCGTCAGGCACGAGGCTCATGAGCCCACCCCCTTCTTGAGATACAGCGCCCGTCCGATGTCGGCCGCGCGCAACCGATCGTGACCGGCGAGATCCGCGACCGACCAGGCCACTCGCAGTACGCGGTCGTAGCCGCGCAGCGTGAGCGATCCGCGTTGCAGAGCGGCGTCCAGCGGACGGCGGATGTCGGCATCCGGGGCGAGAGGACCGTTGCGCAGCCAGGGACCGGACGCCTGGGCGTTCGTGGCCCACGGAGTGGAACGGAGGCGATGGCGGGCGCGCTCGCGTGCGGCACCGACCTGTTCCCGGACCTGCGCCGACGTCGTGGCCCCGGCCGCCGTCCCCGGCTGCGCGCTCGACACGCGCCGCAGTCCGAGTTCGATGTCGATGCGGTCGCGGAGCGGCCCTGAGAGCTTGCCGAGGTAGCGCCGAATCGCCAGCGACGGACACGTGCACTCAGCGGCCGGCACGCCGTAGTTGCCGCATGGGCAGGGGTTCGTTGCGAGAACCAGCTGGAACCGCGCCGGAAACACCGCACGAAAGCCGGCCCGGTGGATCTCGATCATGCCGGACTCCAGTGGCTGGCGCAGCGCGTCCAGCGCGTGCGGAGCGAACTCGCCGGCCTCGTCGAGAAAGAGGACTCCCCCGCTCGCGCGGGCGATGGCGCCGGGACGCACGGCGCGACTTCCGCCTCCGATCAACGCCGTCGCGCTCGCGCTGTGATGGGGTGCCTCGAAGGGCGGCGTCCGACACAGTGTGTCGACGGGTTCGCCGGCCAGCGACCGCAGCGACGCGGCCTGCACGGCATCCTCGTCGTCGAGGCCGGGAAGGATGCCGGGCAGTCGCCGCGCCAGCATCGTCTTGCCGGCTCCGGGCGGGCCGCTCATCAAGAGGTGGTGTGCACCCGCGGCGGCCACCGTGAGCGCGTCGACGGCGTCAGCCTGCCCGATGACGTCGACGAGATCGGGAACGTCGGCGTGGACACGACCACCGCCCGCGGCCGGGTGCGGAACGGGTTCGAGTGGCACCTCGTCCACGTCGAGGCCGTGCCAGCGTGCCACGTCGCGGAGGCTGACGGCCCCCAGGACCTCGACTCCTTCGACGAGGGCGGCCTCTTCCCGGTTCGCGAACGGCACGACCGCCTTGCGGATTCCCATCCGGGCCGCGGCCGCCACCGCCGGCAGCACGCCGGGGACAGGCCGCAGTCGGCCATCGAGTCCGAGTTCACCGATGTGCGCCGTCTGCGCGAGCGAGTCGCGATCGAGGGCGTGCTCGGTCGCGAGCGCGGCGATCGCGATCGCGACGTCGAGGGCGGAGCCCTGTTTGGGAAGATTCGCGGGTGAGAGGTTCACGGTGAGTTTGCGCCGCGGCAGCGGCAGCTCGCTGTTGGCGCAAGCGTTGTGCACCCGTTGATGTGCCTCGCCGATCGCCTTGTCGGCGAGCCCGATGATGACGAAGGCCGGCGTCTGACTCGACAGGTCCGCCTCGACCTCGATGAGATCGCCGTGCAGCCCCGTGAGCACCACCGCCCACGTCCTGCCGACCGTCATCGCACATCCTCGAGGTGCTCGATGCGCGCCGTGGCGGTGTCGCGGCCCGTGACACCGATGATGTCGACGCGGAGGCGGCGACCACGGGCGGCGGCCGGGTGCGCCGCTGCCCACGTCGTGGACAGACGCCACAGACGGGCGCGCTTTTGCGCATCGACGGCCTCGAACGGGTGGCCGTACGCGTCGGAACGTCGGGACTTCACCTCGACGATGACGACCTCCTCGCCGCGCAGGGCGACGATGTCGATCTCTCCGAACGCGCAACGCCAGTTGCGGGCGAGGATCGTGTACCCTGCCTCGCTCAGATACTGCGCCGCTCTCTGCTCCCCCGACCGTCCACGCTCGTCCTTGGCTGCCATGGAAGAGAGCGTGCCCCCGCTTCGACCGCGCGTCGCGGCATGTCAGCCCGTCGGTGGACAGGCCCGCTCAACGGCTCGGTGGGGAGGAAGAGTCGACGTGCAGGTGGAGAGGTCAGGAGTCGAGCGCGAGCTCGTCAGGAAGCTGGAAGTCCCTGCGCTGCATCTCCTCGACGTTCACGTCCTTGAACGTGAGCACGCGCACCGACTTCACGAAGCGGTCCGCGCGGTAGATGTCCCACACCCAGACGTCGGTCATCGAGATCTCGAAGTAGAAGTCGTGCTCGGTGTCACGACGCACGACGTTCACGTCGTTCGCGAGGTAGAAGCGTCGCTCCGTCTCGATCACGTAAGCGAACTGCGACACGACATCGCGATACTCCTTGTACAGCGCCAGCTCGAGTTCGCGGTCGTAGTCGTCAAAGCCCTCGTCGTCCATGGTGGTCCCATCCTATGCGGCCGGAGGAGCCGAGCGGATGCCGCGGCATCCGCTCAGAACAGTGTGGGAGCGTCGGCGATGGCCCACGATGCCCGGTGATGGGGGCTCAGACCGTGCGAACGGATCGCGCTGCGGTGCTCGAGGCTGGCGTAGCCCTTGTTGCGCTCCCAGAGATAGACCGGGTGCTCGTCGTGCAGGCGCATCATCAGGTCGTCGCGGGCGACCTTCGCCACGACCGAGGCGGCGGCGGCTGATGCGCAGTCGCGGTCGGCTTTGATGATCGGCTGCACGCGCAGACCCGAACCGCCTGCGGCGGTGATGTAGTCGTGATTGCCGTCCAGAATGATGATCGCGTCGTCGGGGACGAAGCCCTGCGCACGCAGCTCGGCGAGTGCGCGCAGGGCCGCCAGGCCCAGCGCCCGCATGATCCCGACCTCGTCGATCTCGGCGGAACTCGCCCAGCCGACCGCGGACGCGTCGACCCAGGCGGCGGCTCGTGCGGCGACATCGTGCCGACGATGCGCGGCCACGAGCTTCGAGTCGCGCAGCCCCTCCGGGATCCGCTTTCGGGCCGCCGCCGGTCCGAGCGCCGCGGCACCGACGGCGACGGGCCCCGCGAGCGCACCCCGGCCGACCTCGTCGCACGCGATGACGATCTCATGCTCGCGCAGCAGGCGCCGCTCGACGGTCAGCCGCGGCGTGACGACACTCATCCGGCGCCGGGGGCCGGCACCCCCGCGAAGACGGCATGGTGCCCGTCGATCGTGCCGAAGCGGTCGAACGGCCAGGTGATGAGGAAGGCGCGCCCGACGACGTTGTCCACAGGAACGAATCCCTTGTTGGGCTGGTCCATGTTGTACCGCGAGTCGCGGGAGTGGTCGCGGTTGTCCCCCATCACCCAGAGCGAGTTCTGCGGCACGACGACATCGAACGGGACGGGCTGCGGCGCGCTCTGGCCGGGAGACAGATTCAGGTAGGGGGTCTCATCGATCGGTGTTCCGTTGACCGTGACCTGACCGATCGCGTTGCAGCACACGACGTGATCCCCGCCCACGCCGATGATGCGTTTGATGAGGTGCTCGTCGCTGTCCGAGGCGGTGATGCCGACGAGCGAAAGCAGCCAGTCGGCGGCCTGAGCCAGGGGCGGCTGCGCGGGGGTAGCCGGCGCCGGCGGCAGCCATCCGCCGGGATCACGGAACACGACGACATCGCCGCGCTGGTAGCCGCCGAAACGCGGCGTGAGCTCATCGACGAGGATGCGGTCCTTGATGAGCAGCGTCTGTTCCATCGAGCCCGACGGGATGTAGAAAGAACGCACCAGGAAGGTCTTGATCACGAACGACACGACGACCGCGATCAACACGATGACGAACACGTCGCGCAGAAGCAGCCAGACGCCGCGGCGTCGACGCTGACGGGAGGGAAGCACCGTATCCGGGGCCGTGGTGTTGTCCGAGCTCATGCCTGTCTTTCTTCGCTCCCGGCACCCGTCTGTGCCGCCTCTCAAGGGTCGCACATGCGGGCTGTGTGCAGCGTGCGCGCCTCACCGGATGCCGCGCGGCGTGCAGACGACGGATGCCCCGGACCGCGGGGTCCGGGGCATCCGAGGTGACAGCGCGTCAGCGGTCGCGCTTCTCCTTGATCTTGGCCTTCTTGCCGCGAAGGTTGCGCAGGTAGTACAGCTTCGCGCGGCGCACGTCGCCACGGGTGACGACCTCGATGTGGTCGATCACCGGGCTGTGCACCGGGAACGTACGCTCCACGCCCACCTGGAAGCTGATCTTGCGGACCGTGAAGGTCTCGCGCACACCGTCTCCCGAGCGGCCGATGACGACGCCCTGGAAGACCTGGATACGGGAACGGTTGCCCTCGGTGATGTTGACGTGCACCTTGACGGTGTCGCCGGGGGCGAAGACGGGGATGTCGCTGCGCAGCGAAGCCGCGTCGACGGCGTCGAGAATCTGCATGATCGTCACTTCCTGCGACCGCCACAGGTCGATCGCGAGATGGGGATGGAAAAAGGTGGCGTGTGCCCGAGGCATCCGTTGCCGGCGCCGTGCTCCCCTGAGGCAGAGCCTGTTCAGGGCACAAACATCCATTCTGCCATGGATGCCGAGCGCGTCAAAACCGACAGGTCACGAGCCCGGTGGCGTGTTCTCTCGGATGACGATGATCTCGTCGGGGCTCGAGCCGCCGGTCGGCTGTGGGCGAGGAGGTGCGACATAACCGACGCCACTCGCCGTGCGCAGGATCGACACACGCGGACCGGTCTCACGCCACAGCTGGCGCAGCGACGAGGACAGGGCCACGACACCGAGGATGACGGCCACGGCCAACGCGGGCCACCACCACCGGCTATCGAAGACGCCGAGCGCGACCAGCAGCAGATGCCAGGCGCCGATGATCCCGGCATCCGTCCAGGAGACCGCGCGCTCGGCGCGGACGGTGCCGCGGGCGCGCACGAGCAGGGCGAGGATCAACTGCCAGACGAAGACGACCGGTGCCGACAGGAGAACCCACAGCAGCGTCCAGGGACTGGCCCCGAAGACGATCCACCCGACGACAAGCCACAACGGCAGCACGAACGCCGCCGGAATCAGCCACCGGAAGAACGTCTGACGCAACCACATACCTGCGATGCTACGCCGGTCAGACAGAATGGATCCTGACGAAAGGATCACGATGATCGAGCTGCGCACTCCCGCCGAGATCGAGGCGATGCGTCCCGCGGGGCGTTTCGTCGCAGAAACTCTGGCGACGCTACGGGATGAGACGAAGGTCGGCACCAATCTGCTGGCCATCGATCGTCGTGCGCACGATCTGATCCGCCGGGCCGGCGCCGAGTCCTGCTACCTCGACTACCACCCGTCGTTCGGCGCGAGCCCCTTCGGAAAGGTGATCTGCACGTCGGTCAACGATGCGGTCCTGCACGGACTGCCGCACGACTACGCGCTGCGCGACGGCGACCTGGTGACGTTGGACTTCGCCGTCGCCGTCGACGGCTGGGTCGCCGACTCGGCCGTCTCGTTCATCGTGGGGACGCCTCGCGACGAGGACCTCGCCCTCATCGACACGACACAGCGCGCCCTGGATGCCGCGATCGGCGCCGCCACGACGGAGGGGCGGATCGGGGACATCTCGCACGCCATCGCCGAGGTCGCGCACGCCGACGGGTACCAGATCAACACCGACTTCGGCGGCCACGGCGTCGGACGCACGATGCACGGCGACCCGCACGTCCCCAACGACGGCAAGCCGGGTCGCGGCTACCCCCTGCGTCCGGGTCTCGTGCTGGCCCTCGAACCCTGGTTCCTGCAGACCACCGACGAGCTCGTCACCGACCCTGACGGCTGGACGCTGCGCAGTGCCGACGGCTCACGCGGCGCGCACGCCGAGCACACCGTCGCGATCACCGCCGACGGTCCGATCATCCTCACCGATCGCTCGTTCCTCGGCGTCGACTGAGGCCGCCGGTGGCGGCGCGGCCGCCGGTGGGGACACGGTCAGTCCGGGAGAAGATCCGGCCGTCTCGCGCGGGTGCGCTCGATCTGCTGCTCTCGGCGCCAGTCGGCGACACGGCCGTGATGGCCCGAGAGCAACACGTCCGGAACGTCGTAGCCGCGCCACGCCGCGGGCTTCGTGAAGGAGGGGTACTCCAGCAGACCGTCTTCGTGGGACTCCTCGATGAGGCTCTCGGGATTGCCGACGACGCCGGGAATCAGGCGGCCGACAGCCTCGATCATCGCCATCGCCGCCACCTCGCCGCCGTTGAGGACGTAGTCTCCGATGCTGGTCAGACTGACCTCGCCCAGAGTTGCCGCGTAGGAGAACACTCGCTCGTCGATGCCTTCGTAGCGGCCGCATCCGAAGACGAGATGCTCTCCGCTGGCCGCCCAGGAGCGCGCCGCCGCCTGCGTGAAGACCGCACCGGCGGGCGAGGGAAAGACGAACCGAAGCGGCTCGGTGGCGTCCGCGGCGATGGCGTCCAGCGCCTGCCCCCAGGGCTCGGGTTTCATCACCATGCCCGCGCCCCCACCGTACGGCGTGTCGTCGACCGTGCGATGGCGGTCATGCGTGAAGTCGCGCAGGTCGTGGACACGCACGTCAAGGATGCCCGCATCGCGGGCGCGCCCCAGAAGGGAGACCTCCAGGACGTCGAAGAATGCGGGAAAGATCGTGACGACGTCGATCCGCACGTCAGACCTCGGAGTCGACGGCTGCGGCATCCGCGTCGTCGTCATCCTCGTCCGACGTCGACGGCTCACGATCGTCGCCATCGCCGGGCAGCTCCTCGAAGAGTCCGGCGGGCGGGGTGACGGTCACGGTTCCCGCGGCGACATCGACGTCGGGCACGATGGCCGAGACGAAGGGGACGAGGATCTCGGCATCCGCTTCGTGCGTGCGAACGACGAGGAGATCCTGCGCAGGAAGATGATCGACGCGAACGACTCGGCCGACATCGCGGCCATCGCGCAGGACGGTGAGACCCACCAGCTGGTGGTCGTACCAGGCGTCCTCCTCCGCGGAGGAGCTCTCGTCCTGATCGACCCAGAGGATGGCACGCACCATGCTCTCCGCTGCGGTGCGGTCGTCGACGTCGTCGAAGAAGACGACCGGGTGGGAGTTCATCCATCGGAACTCGCGCACGGTGACGGTCTTGCCGTGCCACGGCGACGATTCCGGCACCTGAAGCGTGAAGACAGCTCCGGGCACGAAACGGCCGTCGGGATCGTCGGTGTAGAGCTCGAGCTTGAAGGCGCCCTTCAGGCCATGGGCCTTCACGAGACGCCCGACGCGCAGTTGGGTGCGCGCTGGTCCTGCAGCAGCCATCTCAGTCGTCCGCGACATCGACACGCACGCGTGCGCCGTCGGCCAGGGCCGACACGAGCGTCCGCAGGGCCTTGGCCGTGCGTCCGCCGCGCCCGATCACCCGACCTCGATCATCGGGGTGCACGCGCACCTCGAGGACGTCGCCTCGCGGCGACGAAGAGGAACGGATAGTGACATCGTCAGGGTGATCGACGATCCCCTTGACGAGGTGTTCGAGCGCGGCGGAGAGCAACGGACTTACTCTGCGTCGGTCGACTCGGCCTCGGCCGGAGCCTCGACCTCGGCAGCCTCGGCGGCGGGCTCTTCAGCCTTCTTCTCCGCCTTGGGCTTGATGACCGACTTCTTGGCGGCGTCGACCTGGAACTCTTCCTTGGTCGCCGCCGTCTTCACGATGGACACGGCGTCGGCGTCGCCCTTGAAGCGGCCCCAGTCACCGGTGAGCTTGAGCAGCGCGGCGACCTGCTCGGTGGGCTGAGCGCCGACCGAAAGCCAGTACTGCGCACGCTCGGAGTCGACCTCGATGAACGAGGGCTCCTCGGTCGGGTGGTACTTGCCGATCTCCTCGATCACGCGACCGTCGCGCTTGGTGCGCGAGTCGGCGACGACGATGCGGTAGTAGGGGGCGCGGATCTTGCCGAGGCGCTTGAGACGAATCTTGACAGCCACAATTCTCCTGAATGCTGTTGTGAGGTGATGAACGACGCTCGGGCTGTGGGGTGCACACCCGGCGGAGGCTCTAGGGTGGACGTGTTCGCCGGATAGAGGGTCGAGCGGACGGTCCAGCGTCCTATTTTGCCAGATCGTGACGGATGCCGCGAACCATCGCTGTTGGCGTGTCAGACTGTGCCCATGACGGTGCCCTTCGCGACATCCCGCCGTTCCTCTGTCGGCGTCGAATGGGAGCTGATGCTCGCCGACGAGCGCACGGGTGATCTCGTCCCGCGCGCTCCGGAGATCCTTGCAGCCGTCGGCGGCGGAGCCGCCCTCGAGCGTCACACGATCACGGGCGAGCTGCTGACCAACACGATCGAGGTCACCAGTGGTGTCGGCGACACCGTGGCGGCGGTCATCGACGACATCGCCGACGCGATCGCCGAGATCCGTACCGCGACCGACCCGCGCGGCATTGCCCTGCTCTGCGCGGGCAGCCACCCGTTCGCGCAGTGGTACGAGCAGAGTGTCACCGACAAGACCCGATACCACAAGCTCATCGAACGCACGCAGTGGTGGGGGCGAAACATGATGATCTGGGGTATCCACGTCCACGTGGGTGTCGAGGACGTCAACAAGGTCTTCCCGATCATCGGAGCGCTCACCGCGTACCTCCCCCACCTCCAGGCACTGTCGGCGTCGAGTCCGTTCTGGGCTGGTGAGCGCACCGGGTACGCGTCCAATCGCGCGCTCGTGTTCCAGCAGCTTCCCACCGCCGGGCTGCCGTGGCCGCTGACGGAGTGGTCGCAGTACGAGGCGTACCTCGATGACATGGTGCGCACGGGTGTGATGGAGGACGCCACCGAGGTGCGATGGGACATCCGTCCGGCTCCGAAGTGGGGCACGATCGAGGTGCGCGCATGCGACGGCATGTCCACGCTGCCGGAGCTGGCAGCGGTGGCCGCGCTGGTCCAGGTCCTCGTCGAGCACTTCTCGCGCGAGCTGGATGCCGGACGCGAGCTGCCCACGCTGCAGCCGTGGTTCGTCCGGGAGAACAAATGGCGCGCGGCGCGCTACGGCACCCAGGCGCGCGTCATCGTCGACAGGGACGGCACGCAGCGCCCCGTGTCGGAGCACCTGCGCGAGACGATCGATGCCCTGGCCGACGTCGCCGGCGACCTGCACTGCGCTCGCGAGTTCGCCGGCGTCGGGACCATCCTCGACGAGGGCGGCAGCTCGGCGCGTCAGCTGTTGGTCGCCGATGCCGCCGACGGAGATCTTCGCGCCGTGGTCCACCACCTGATCAGAGAATTCCGGGCGGGCCCGACGCTGCACGAACATCTCGCCTCCCGCCTTCTCTGAGGGCGGCCGTCGGGCTCGCGCCGGCGCCGTGATCGGCTCCCGACAAGAGCAGGTCTCGGACAAGGGGCTTTCATATCCCGCCCGACGTAGAGTGACGTGGTGTCCGCCCGCAGGTTCCCCCCGATGATCGCGATTCGCGTTGCCGTCGCCGGCATCGCGGTGGTGACCATGGCGGGATGCAGCGCCTCGGCGCCGGGTCGGAGCGTTCCCGCGTCCCCGGCAGATTCACTGTCGGTGGCCGCGGTCGACGCCGCGACGCCGCCCCCGCGCGCCAGCGGCGGCGTCGTGGTCACGATCGGCGATTCGATCATGGCTGGTCTCGGTCTCGACGCCGACGAATCGTGGCCGGCTCTGGTCGCCCATGACACGGGCGCGGACATCGTGAACCTCGGATGCAGTGGTGCGGGGTTCACGATCACCGGCGACTGCGGCGATGACTATGCCGGTCTCGTTCAGCAGGCGATCGCCCTGCACCCCGCGGTCGTGCTCATCCAGTCCTCGGACAACGACAGCGGCGCCTCGCAGGATGACATCGACGCGTCGACGCGCGCGACGGTCGACGAGTTGCGCGCCGCACTGCCGGACGCGCAGCTGATCGGGATCGCGACGCTGTGGCATTTGGATGGGGATGAGCCCGACGCGATCGGGTGGTCCACCGATGCGCTGCAACGCGCCGTCGCCGACGACGACGGCGTGTTCCTCTCTCTCGGTCAACCTCTGCGAGGCCGACCGGAACTGCTCCAGTGGGACGGCGAACACCCGAACAGCGACGGGCAGATCGTCCTCAGTGACGCCGTGGAGGCAGCGCTGGACGATGCGGGAATCGTCCTGTGAACGCTCAGTTCTTGCCGAACAGCTTCTGAATCTCGGCGAGATCGGCTTCGCTCGGCGGCGTCGCGGCGGCACCGAGTCCGAAGCCCGAGCCCGTCGGGGCGCCCGTGTGGGCGGCGGCGAGTCCCGCGTTCTCGGCGGCACGCTTGGCGGGGTTTCCCGATCGTGAGCCCGCCTGCGACTTCTGCTTGCCGCGCTTGCTGGACGCGCCGGGCTTGCCGCCCATCGGACCCATCCCGGGGATGTTGGGCACACCGCCGCGAGCGACGGTCTTCATCATTTTCGCGGCCTGCTCGAAGCGCTGCACGAGCTGATTGACGTCGGTGACGGTCATTCCCGATCCACGCGCGATGCGAAGTCGCCGCGAGCCGTTGAGAACCTTCGGGTTGCGACGCTCGCCGGGGGTCATGGAGCGGATGATCGCTTCGGTGCGATCGATCTCACGGTCGTCGAAGTTCTCGAGCTGCTGCTTCATCTGGCCCATGCCAGGGAGCATGCCGAGCATCTTCTTCATCGAGCCCATCTTCTTCATCTGCTGAAGCTGCTCGAGGAAGTCCTCCAGGGTGAACTGCTCGGTCGCGAGCTTTTCGGCGACCTTGCGTGCCTCCTCCTCGTCGAACGCCTGCTGCGCCTGCTCGATGAGCGTCAGGATGTCGCCGAGGTCGAGGATGCGGCTGGCCATGCGATCGGGATGGAACGCTTCAAGGTCCTCGAGGTTCTCGCCGGTCGATGCGTAGATGATCGGGCGACCCGTCACGGACGCCACCGAGAGTGCCGCGCCACCACGCGCGTCGCCGTCGAGCTTGCTCAGCACCACGCCGGTGAAGTCGACGCCATCCTGGAAGGCCTTGGCCGTGTTGACGGCATCCTGTCCGATCATCGCGTCGATGACGAAGAGTACCTCGTCGGGGTTGGTCGCCGTGCGGATGTCCGCCGCCTGCTTCATAAGCTCGGCATCCACACCGAGCCGGCCGGCGGTGTCGATGATCACCACGTCGTGCTGCTGGCGGCGGGCGGTCTCCACGCCCTCGCGCGCGACGCGCACCGGGTCACCCACGCCGTTGCCCGGTTCGGGTGCGTAGATCGCGGCGCCGGCACGCTGGGCGACGACCTGCAACTGGTTGACGGCGTTCGGACGCTGGAGGTCGGCGGCGACGAGGAGCGGGGTGTGCCCGTCCTTCTCCAGCTGCCGGGCGAGCTTGCCGGCGAAGGTCGTCTTTCCCGAGCCCTGGAGGCCGGCCAACATGATGACCGTGGGCGGGTTCTTGGCGAACTGCAGTCGGCGCTGCTGCCCGCCGAGGATGGCCACCAGCTCCTCGTTCACGATCTGCACGACCTGCTGGGCAGGGTTGAGGGCCCGGTTGACCTCGTCGCCGAGGGCGCGCTCGCGCACCTTCGCCGTGAAGTCCTTGACGACGACCAACGCCACGTCGGCATCCAGCAGGGCGCGCCGGATCTCACGGACGGTCCCGTCGACATCGGCGGGGGTGAGCTTGCCCTTCGTGCGAAGGTTGCGGAAAGTCTCTGTCAGCCGGTCGCTGAGGGTGCCGAAAGTCGCCATGATGCCCCGATTCTACGGGAATCCCCTCAGCCGGCTCTGCGCCGCGGCCTCTGGTCGCCGTCGTGCATCATCGTGACGCGCCGGCGGCCCCGAGCGCGCGGTCGACCAGTCCGCTGAGGGCGGGGCGGGGCGCGTCGGACGCCGCCCAGGCCCAGATGGCGGCGAAGACGGCGGCGGACAGCGCAGCGGCGTGCACGTCGGCCTCGAGGCGCGCCATGCCTGTGGACACCAGGCTGTCGGACACGGCACGGCTGAGGATCCCGGTGCGGATCGCACGCTCGTCGGCGAGCTCGTCCGACAGACCCATCACGGAGCCGTGGATGATGGCCAGCGCGAGGCTGTCGGCTTGGATGTGGACGGCCGCCGCGCGCAGGGCAGCGCTCGGCGCTGCGCCGGCGCGCAGCGCCTCGACCGCGCTGTGGATGGCGTCATCGAGCGCGGCCCACAGAACCGCGGACTTCGACGAGAAGTAGTTGAAGAAGCTCGAGCGGCTCACGCCGGCGCGCTGCGTGATGTCGGCGATCGTCGTCTCGGCGAACCCGCGTTCGAGGAAGAGCTCTGTCGCCGCCTCCGCGATCGTGGAGCGCGACGTGGCGCGCGGGCGGCCGGAGGACATCTGCCCACTGTAGCGTGGCGTATTGTTGGACGCGGTACACAAACCTCGAACTCCCCCGCGAAGGAGCCCACCATGCTCGACGTGCAGACCGTCGGCCTCGCGCCCGACGTCGTCCCTTACACCGATGGATGGGCGCTACAGCGCGAGATCCACGCCGACGTCGTCGCCGGGCAGCGCCCCGACACGCTGCTGCTCCTGGAGCATGAGGCCGTCTTCACCGCGGGTGCGCGCACGGCGCGAAACGAACGGCCCACCGACAGTACGCCGGTCGTCGATGTGGACCGCGGCGGCAAGATCACGTGGCACGGACCCGGCCAGCTCGTCGGCTACCCGATCGTTCGACTCACCGAACCCGTGGACGTCGTCGCCCACGTGCGCCGGCTCGAGCAGATCCTCATCGACGTGCTGGACACGCTGGGCGTCGACGGCTACCGCGTCGAGGGACGCTCCGGCGTCTGGGTGCGCCGCCCGCTCTCCGAGGACAAGATCGCAGCGATCGGCGTCCGCGTCCAGCGCGGCGTCACGATGCATGGCTTCGCCCTCAACTGCGACAACTCGCTTCGTCCTTTCTCCCAGATCGTGCCGTGCGGCATCTCGGATGCCGGGGTGACGACCATCAGCGAGGTGCTGGGTCGCGACGTCTCTCCCGCCGCTGTGCTCGACACGGTCGCCGATGCCTTCCGCGCATCGTTCGCCGCGTCCGGGGAGGTCGCCGCATGAGCGCCTGCGGGGTCACGCCGGGCGGGGCTGATGCCGGTCCCGCGAACGCGCCGGAAGGGCGCAAGCTCCTGCGGCTTGAGGTGCGCAATGCGCAGACACCGATCGAGCGCAAGCCCGAGTGGATTCGCACGAAGGCGAAGATGGGACCCGAGTACCAGGCCTTGCAGTCGCTCGTGAAGGGAGAGGGGCTGCACACGGTCTGCCAGGAAGCGGGATGTCCCAACATCTACGAGTGCTGGGAGGATCGGGAGGCCACCTTCCTGATCGGTGGGTCGCAGTGCACGCGGCGCTGCGACTTCTGCCAGATCGATACCGGCAAGCCGGCCGACTACGACACGGACGAGCCGCGACGCGTCGCCGACAGCGTGCGTCGGATGCAGCTGCGCTACGCCACCGTCACGTGCGTCGCGCGCGACGACCTCCCGGATGGCGGCGCCTGGCTCAATGCCGAGACCATCCGGCAGATCCATGCCGTCAATCCGGGAACCGGCGTCGAACTGCTCGCCACGGACTTCAACGGGGAGCCTCGTCTCCTCGATGAGGTGTTCGCGGCTCGTCCCGAGGTCTTCGCGCACAACGTCGAGACCGTTCCCCGCATCTTCAAGCGCATTCGGCCCGCCTTCCGGTACGAGCGCTCGCTCGACGTGCTCACGCAGGCGCGAGCCGCAGGGCTGATCACGAAGTCGAACCTCATCCTCGGCATGGGCGAGGAGCCGGAGGAGGTCATCCAGGCCCTCCAGGACCTGCACGAGGCCGGCACCGACATCATCACGATCACTCAGTACCTGCGGCCCTCGCCTCGGCACCTTCCGGTTGCGAGGTGGGTGAAGCCGGACGAGTTCGTGGCGTTCAAGCAGGAGGCAGAGCGGATCGGCTTCCTCGGTGTTCTGGCCGGTCCCCTGGTTCGATCGTCCTACCGGGCGGGGCGACTGTGGGCCCAGTCGATGGTCGCCAAGGGGCGGGAGATCCCGGCACACCTGTCGCACCTCGCCGACACCGAGCTCGGCTTCGCGCAAGCGGTGTAAGGCGCGCGGCACCGCGGACGACGGTCAGTCGGCGCTGGTGACCGACTGCACGTCGCCGTCGCTGGTCAGGTTCACCAGCAGCACTTCATCGGTGGCGTCGGGGTCGAGGGCGTACTCGAGGACGGCGAAGGGATCCGTTCCACCGTGCTCGTCGGCGAGGATCGTCATGCTCACGAGCTGCAGCGACCGGATGATGTCGATGTGCGTGTCGCCGGAGATGTCAACGAGGACGTCTTCCAGATCCTCTCCCAGCGCCTCCTGCTGCTGAAGGAGGTACTCGGTGACCTCGCTGGTACGGTCGTCGAGCTCGGCCACCATCGCGTTGCGGGCCTGCAGGTCGATCTGCTCCAGCGCATGGATCAAGGCGGCCGCGACATCGAGTGCGGCAGCGGAGACGTCGTCCTGATCGGGTGCGGTCAGATCGACGGTGACCCGCTGGTCGGCGAAGTCGACGACCTCGGACCAGAAGATGGATCCGTCCGGCCCGGACTCCAACAGCCCGAAGTAGTCGTGCTCGATCGCCATGACCCTATGCAACCATCCTCGGCGTCCGTGCGCGACCCCGCCGCGCCATCAGTCGACGAGCGCGGACGCGAACACGTGCGGGGTGAAGCCGGTGAGGTCACCGATGCCTTCACCCTGGCCGAGGAGCTTGACGGGGATGCCGGTGCGTTCTTGAACGGCGAGAACGAAGCCGCCCTTGGCCGAACCGTCGAGCTTCGTGATCACGAGACCGGTGACGCCGGCGTGCTGGAGGAAGGCCTCGGCCTGCATGACGCCGTTCTGCCCCGTGGTCGCATCGAGAACGAGCAGCACCTCGCTGATGGGCGCCTGCTTCTCGATGACGCGGCGGATCTTCGTGAGCTCGTCCATGAGCCCACCCTTCGTGTGGAGGCGTCCGGCGGTGTCGACGAGGACGATCTCGACACCGTTCTGCTTGGCGTAGTCGATGGTCTGGAAGGCGACCGATGCCGGGTCCTGGCCCTCGTGCTGGGGGCGGACGATCGCAGCTCCCCCCCGCTCTGCCCACGTGGCCAGCTGATCGACGGCCGCAGCGCGAAAGGTGTCGGCGGCGCCGACGACGACGGAACGACCATAGCGCTGGAGGAACTTCGCGAACTTGCCGATCGTGGTCGTCTTGCCGACGCCGTTGACTCCCACGACGAGGACCACCGCAGGGCGCTCGGTGAGCCGGAGCGTCGTGTCGAACTTCGCGAAATGCTCTTCGAGAGTCTCTTTGAGCATCCGCTGGAGGTCACGCGGATCCGTCGTGCGGAACCGCTCGACCTTCTCTCGGAGCTCGTCGATGATCCGCTCGGTGATGTCAGGACCGAAGTCGGCGGTAAGCAGTGCCGTTTCCAGATCGTCCCACGTGTTGTCGTCGATCGTCGGCTTCACAAACATGCCGCGCAGAGCGCGGCCGAGCGACCAGGAGTTCTCCGCCATGACTTCAGCCTACGGGTCGGCGCGCTCCACCCCTCTCGCCGCGACGTACGCCGGCGTTCTGGGGATCACGCGTCGGCGCGTTCGCGGACGCGCTGACCGACCACCGCGGAAACGCCGTCCTGCCGCATCGAGACCCCGTAGAGCGCGTCCGCGATCTCCATCGTGCGCTTCTGATGGGTGATCACAATCAGCTGGCTGGACGCGCGGAGCTTCTCGAACACGCCGAGCAGTCTGCCGAGATTGGCGTCGTCGAGGGCGGCTTCGACCTCGTCGAGGATGTAGAACGGGCTCGGTCGCGCCATGAAGATCGCGGTCAGCAGCGCGACGGCGGCGAGAGAGCGCTCTCCGCCGGACAGCAGCGACAGACGCTCGATCTTCTTGCCGACCGGACGCACCGAGACCTCGATCCCCGTCGTCAGAGGATTGTCCGGGTCGGTCAGGGAGATGCTGCCGGAGCCGCCCGGGAACAGAATCGGGAACACCTCGCCGAAAGCGACGCGCGTGTCTTCGAAGGCCCCGAGGAAGATGGTCTGCATGCGTTCGTCGAGATCCGCGATGATCGTCTGCAGGTCGGAGCGCGTCTGCACGAGATCGGCGAGCTGCTCGGTGAGGAACGCGTGCCGCTGCTCGAGCGCGGCATACTCCTCGAGCGCGAGCGGATTGACGCGCCCGAGCTGGCCGAGCTTGCGCTCGGCATCCTGCAGTCTCTTGCGCTGCGCCGCCCGGTCGTACACCACGCCCTCTTCGCCTTCGTCCGGGGGCAGAGGAACGTCGGGGCCGTATTCCGCAACCAGAATATGTTCGTCGAGGCTCAACTCGGATCGGACGCGGTCCAGCACACTCGTGACGTGCAGGCGTTTCTCGTGCATCTGCAACTCGAGTCCGTGGACGCTTTCGGTGAGTCGCCCGAGCCGCTCGCGCGCGGTCGCCTCCTCGGCGCGCAGTGAGGTCAGTTCGGCGGTCAGCGCGGTGCGTGCCTGCTCGGCGAGCTGAAGCTCCACGCGTGCCTGGGTGACCGAACGATCGACCGAGTCCAGTACCGGCGGCAGCGCATCTGCGACCTCGGCCGCGAGCGCCCGCTGTGCACGACGGATCACGGCGCGACGGGCGGCCTCCGCCGCCGCCGCGCGCTCACGTTCCCGCTGGCGCACGAGCTGATCGACACGTCCCTCTCCGGCGCGCACGCGCTCGCGCAGCGTCTCGACATCCAGACGTGCGCGCATCTCGCGGTCGCGCGCACTCTCCAGAGCGTCGAGCAGACCGTCACGCGCGGAGGCGTCCAGGATGGGACGGGGAGCCTGCTGGGCACCCTCGAAGGCGTCGTTGGCGACGCGTGCTGCTCTCTCGGCATCCGCGACCGCGGACGACGCCTGAGCAAGCCCGGCCTCCAACCGCTCGCACTCCGCGACGGCTGCCTCATGACGCACGGTGGCGCGGTTGACCTGCTCGGTGTGCGCCGCCAGGGCGGCATCGTGTTCGCGCAGGCTCTGAAGCGCATCCTTCGTCCGCGCCCGTGCGTCGTTCCAGGTCGTCTGGGCGTCCGAGAGAGCCTCGCGGAGCGAGTCTGCGACGACCGTGATCTCCGCGAGGCGTTCGGCGGCGGCATCTCGCTCCGCCGCCAACTCCAGCCGCGAGCGTCCGGCCCCGGAGCCGGCGTGGATCGTGTAGGACGTCACCCGCTCGCCCGCACGCGTGACGATCGTCGTCGCGGCATCCGGAACGTCGATGATCCTGCGGCGAACGGCGTGCGCGGAATCGAGGTCGTCGACGATCAGGACACGGGCGAGGATGCCGAGGATGCCGGCCGGTGCAGTCACCACCTCCGCAGCGGCGATCGCTCCCTCGGGGATCGCCGCCGCCGGCGCGCCCGCTTCCACGTCGGCGATCGTGATGTCGAGCCGTCCGAGATCGGCGTCGCGCGCAGCGCGAGCGGCGGCGATACCCGCGTCGATGTCGTCGACGAGCAGGCCCTCCGCGAGCGCACCCAGCGCGGCGGCGATCGCCGCTTCGTATCCCGAGCGCACCTTGAGCGCGTCGCCGACCAGGCCGCGGATGCCGGCGCCTCCGACCGCGATCATCTCGGCCGCGGCGTTGCGGACATCCAGCGCCCGTCCGAGCGCCGCGGTCTGCGCCGTGAGCGATTCGCGTTCGCGTTCGGCGGCGTGAAGCCGCTCACGGATCGCCCCGACCTCGTTCTCGGCGGCGGTGGCGTCGTGCTGCGCACGCTCGTAAGCGGCAGCGTGCTCGGCAGAGGATCCCTCGGTCACCAGTTCGGGATCGACCCCTGCGAGTGCCTCTTCCGCTTCTGCGCGCCGCGCCAGGGCCGCGTCGAGCGCACGCTGCTGGCGTTCGACGCCCGCGCGCACGGCCTCCAGGCGGGATGCTGCGGCATCTGCGGCTCCGCGGAGTTTCGTGATGCGCATGTCGTGCGCGGACACGAGCGCGCTCTGGGCGGCGATGTCGGAGTCGAGCGCGTCGAGTTCGGCACGTGCCCGCATCACGTCGCGCGCGGCCGCCTCCGCGGCATCCTGGGCGCCTCCGAGTCCGGCCGAGATCTCATCGATATCGGCCCGTGCCTCGTCGATCGCGGCCTGGCTGACCGTGGCGACCTCGATCCCGAGCGTGCCGTCGTCTTCGAGCAGAGCGAGACGCTGGCCCGCGAGCGAGAAGAGACCGCGCAGTCGCTCCTGCACGCGTTCCAAACCGAAGGCGACCGCCCGCGCCGCATCCACGGCTTCCGAGCGCTGCTGTGCCTCCAGCGCCTCGATGCGCAGCTTCAGCTGCTCCGACTGATCCTGCAGCACGAGGCGCTCGGCGCTGCGCTCCTGCTCGGTGCGGGCGTGGTCGGCGAGCTGCGCACGCAGACCGACCAGTTCATCAGCGAACAGGCGGGCCTTGGCATCACGCACCACTGCCGCGATCGTCGCCGCCTCGCGAGCGATCTCCGCCTGCTTGCCGAGCGGCTTCAGCTGTCGACGCAGCTCTCCGGCAAGGTCGCTGAGTCGCGTGAGATTCGCCTCCATCGCTTCGAGCTTGCGAAGAGTCTTCTCCTTGCGTCGACGATGCTTCAGAATGCCGGCGGCCTCCTCTACGAAGCCGCGACGGTCCTCGGGGCTCGCTTGCAGCACGCTGTCCAGACGGCCCTGGCCCACGATCACGTGCATCTCGCGCCCGAGCCCGGAGTCGCTCAACAGCTCCTGCACATCGAGCAGGCGGCAGCTTGCACCGTTGATCGCGTACTCACTGGTTCCGTTGCGGAACAGCGTGCGGCTGATCGTGACCTCGCTGTACTCGATCGGCAGCGCCCCGTCGCTGTTGTCGATCGTCAGCTGCACCTCGGCACGGCCGAGCGGGCCACGCGTGGAGGTGCCGGCAAAGATGACGTCCTCCATCTTGCCGCCGCGAAGGGTCTTCACGCCCTGCTCCCCCATGACCCACGCGAGGGCATCGACCACGTTCGACTTGCCGGAACCGTTCGGACCGACGATGCAGGTGACGCCGGGCTCGAGCGCGAAAGTGGTCGGTTGCGCGAACGACTTGAAGCCTTTGAGCGTCAGGCTCTTCAGGTGCATCCGCGGGTCCTCCTGGGTGATCGTCCACCCACGCTAGCGGAACGACACGCGGATCCTCGCTTGACGCGCGTCGAGAACACCCGCTATCGTCACAGATCGCGTCTGAAGTCGAGAAAGGAGGTCCCCGACATGATTCGTATGAACGCCACCGGCCGCATCGCATTCGCGATGCGTTCCTTCTGGTTCCGTGAGCCCGCGGGGGCCGTCTCCTTCGACGCCTTCCGCGGCGCCTGCTGACGCGATCAGAGGAGAACTCCGCCCTCGCCTCGTCGAGGTGCGAGTTCGCTCTCGCACACAGCCTTCCGGCACCCACGGCTTCTCGTTGCGTGTGCCCCCGCCGCAGCCCGGCCTCTCACTCTGCCCGCCGCGCATCCGCGCGCACCCACCGAAAGCACCACGATGCATACCTTCATCGCGTCGGTCCTGCACGCCAACGACCCCGAACGCCGCCGCATCCGTCTCGCCGAGCGCGAGCGCGAGCAGCGCGAGCTCGAATGGCAGCGTCGCCGACAGATCCTTCCGTACCTCTGATCCGCCCCGGGCCGGGGCGTCGGACCGCGACGCCCCGGCCCCATCTCAAGGACATCTCATGACCACCACGATTGCCGGACCCCAGTTCCGCCCCCTCACGATCCCTGCCTCCATGGATGCCGGCGACGCCGCCGACTTCCGCGAGTTCACCCGTGTACGCAACCTCGTCTATCGCGAGATCGCCGGCAACGACGACGACGCGATGACGCCGGAAGAACTGCTGCCGCATTACCAGCCGGATCCGAACGAGATCCGTCGTGCGTGGGCGGTGATCGTCGACGGCGAGTTCGTCGGTCGCGTCGGCGTCGATCTGCCGCTGGAAGACGGATCTCGCACCGCCTTCTGGCTTGTCGAACTGCTCCGCTCGCACCACGGGCGCGGCATCGGATCGGCCGGCTACGCCCTGATCGAGCAGACCGCACGCGAACACGATCGCACGATCCTGCAGTCGTGGGCGCAGCATCCGGATGCCGACGGCGAGCGGTTGAGTGCACCCACCGGCTACGGAACGATTCCGCGCGACCATGCGGCGCGCTTCTACCTGCGCCACGGCTACACCCTGGAACAGATCGAGCGTCAGAGCGAGCTGATCCTCGCGGGCGCCGACACGAAGATCGAGCGCCTGCTCACCGAGGCCGTGACGGCATCGGGCGGATACCGCGTCGTCCAATGGCAGGGCGTGACGCCGGCGGCGCACGTCGAGCCTTACGCCTGGATGAAGTCCCGCATGTCGACGGACGCACCAAGCGCCGATCTCGACTTCGACGAGGAGAACTGGGATGCCGAGCGGGTCGCTCGCCACGACGCCAAGTACGTCGAGTCCGGCCGCACCAAACTCGTCACCGCGGCCCAGCATGTCGACAGCGGTCACCTGGTGGCGTTCAACGAGCTCGTCCTCGGCACCGATGCGACCGGTCCGAGTCACCAGGAGGACACCCTGGTGCTTCGCGAGCACCGAGGCCATCGGCTCGGACAGCTCGTCAAGTGCGCGGGCCTGCAGACGTGGCGCCGCGACGTCGCCCCGCAGTCGCCGAAGGTCATCACCTACAACGCGGAGGAGAACCGGCCGATGCTCGACATCAACGAGAGAATCGGCTTCGTGCCCGTCGCCTACAACGGGGCATGGAAGAAGGTGCTGACGTGATCGATGTCACCGTCCGCTCCATCCGGGTACCGCGGTGCAGCACTTGCGCAATGCGCACGCCGCTCACGTGCATGGCTCGAGCGCCTATGACCTGACGCTCCCTCAGGTTCTGGCCGCGTGGCAGGATCAGTCGGATCGTCCGGTAATCGGACGTCTCGCGGAGCGCAACGGCCTCATCCTCGGTACGGCGAGCGTCGATCATCTCCCCGATGCGGGGTCTCGGACCGCGGGCGTGATGGTACGTGTGCACGCAGAACACCGCCGTCAGGGCACCGGGACGCGTCTGCTGCGCGAGGCCGAGGCCATCGCAGCCGCGCTGGGCCGCGCGGTGCTGCAGTCCTGGACCGAACACAGGCATTCCGGCGGTGCGGGCGTGCGGGCATCGACCGGATTCGGATCCGTGCCCCGCGATGCGACGGCGATGTTCGCACGGAGACGGGGGTTCCGGTTGGAGCAGGTCTATCGTCAGAGCACCCTCGACCTCAGGTGCACTGCCTTTCACACGGATGCGCTCTGCGCGCGTGCGCGCACCCGCGCCGGCGACGACTATCGCTACCTGTTCTGGCTCTCGCCCACGCCCGCAGCTCTTGCGCCCGCGCTGGCCGACCTGAAGTCGCGAATGGCCACCGACGCCCCCTCGGGCAACGTCGACGTCGAAGACGGAGAGTGGGATGCCGAGCGCATCGCACGCATCGAGGCACACGATGCCGTCGGTGGTGTGCGGCGCCTGATCGGCGCGGTGCGGCATGAGCCGTCAGGCGTGCTCGTCGCGCTGAACGAGCTGAACGTCTCACCGGCCGATCCGACGATCGCGCACCAGAACGACACGCTCGTACGCGCGGAACATCGCGGTCGCCGGCTGGGCACGTGGGTCGAGTGCGCGACCCTCGCGCGCCTGCGCGAGCTCTTTCCGCAGGTGACGCACGTCGAGACCTACAACGCCGAGGAGAATCGACCGATGCTCGTGATCAACGAAGCCATCGGCTTCACGCCGGTGTCCTGTGCCGGCGAGTGGCAGAAGCGTCTCAGCTAAGCCGCTGGCAGCGTGGACAGTAGTGGCTGGACCGGTTCATGAACGATGCGCGCACGATGGGACGTCCGCATCGCGGGCAGGGCAAGCCGTCCCTGCCGTAGACGTTGAGCGAATGAGCGAAGTAGCCGGCCTGACCGTTGACATTCACATACTGCGCGTCGAAGCTGGTTCCGCCTTCGGCCAGGGCCTTCAGCAGCACGGCGCGCACCTCGGCGAACAGGCGGGTCACGTCGCGCTCGTTGAGGGCAGCGGCGGGCGACTCGGGGTGGATCCGCGCAGCCCACAGCGCCTCATCCGCGTAGATGTTCCCCACGCCGCTGAGCACGGTCTGATCGAGAAGCACGCGTTTGATCGCGGAACGCTTCGTCCGCACGCGATCCCGGACGGCGGCGTCATCGAAGGCGTCATCGAGCGGGTCTCGCCCGATGTGGGCGACCTGCGAGGGAACGAGCGCCTCGGCGCTCCCCCACCCGCCGGCATGGCCGTCGGCGGTGGGCACCAGTTCGTCGATCGCGAGGGATCCGAAGGTCCGCTGGTCCGAGAAAACCACGGCGAGCTCTCCGTGCTCAGGGTGATCGATATCGATACGCACGCGTTCGTGACGCTCCGCAGGCGCGCCCGGAGCACGCAGCAGCATCTGACCGCTCATCCCGAGGTGGGCGATGATCGCACGACGGGCCGTAGCGGATGCCGGAGCCAACGGCATCCACAGGAACTTCCCGCGCCGCGCCACACTCGTCACCCGTCGACCCACCAGCTCGCGTTCGAACGAGACGGCGTCGCCGTCGTGGCGAGTCAGCGCTCGCGGGTCCCGCGCATCGACCCCGATGATGCGGGCGCCGGCAAGCGCCGGGGCGAGTCCAGCGCGGACGACTTCGACTTCGGGAAGCTCAGGCACGATCGCTGAGAAGGCGCCAGAGCGTCAGCGCCGCAGCCATCTCCGCCTGCTTCTTGCTGGACCCGACGCCCGCCGCAGACGCCTCGCCGACGCTCACCGTCGCGGTGAACACGCGATTGTGATCGGGGCCTTCGGCGGTGACCACGTACGACGGCGGCGCGAGGGTGAGCCGCGCTGCGAGCTCCTGGAGGCTCGTCTTCGGATCCATCGCGGCGCCGTAGCGGTCGGGGTCCGCCATCAGCGGCTCGACGAGGCGCAGCACGAGTGCCGTGGCCGCTTCCGGCCCGGAGGAGAGGAATGTGGCGCCGATGACGGCTTCCATCGTGTCGGCGAGGATCGAGTCCTTGTCGCGCCCACCGGTCTGATCCTCACCGCGTCCGAGACGCAGGTGCGCGCCCAGGTCGATACCGCGGGCGACCTCGGCGAGAGCGACGGTGGAGACCACGCTCGCCCGGCGCTTGGCCAGGGCACCCTCCTCCAGTTCAGGGTGCGTCACGAACAGGTGCACCGTCACCGCTTGACCGAGGATCGAATCCCCGAGGAACTCCAATCTCTCGTTGTGCGGGATCCCGCCGTTCTCGTAGGCGAACGAGCGGTGCGTCAGCGCAACCGACAGAAGCTCGGGGTCGATGTCGACCCCGAGCTTGTCGGAGAGCACACGGTGCTCGATCACGGCATCCGCCATCAGATGGCCGCCGCGATCAGATATCAGCGACCTTGCGGCCCTTGTACTCGAGGAACAGCTCGGTGCCCTGCGAGTCGGTCACGACCTTCGCCTGGTGGGGACGGCTGTAGACGACCTTGCCGTTCTCGACGGTCTTGACGAGCGTGGGCGCCTCGGCCTTCCACTGCGCGCGACGCGAACGAGTGTTGGAGCGGGAGACCTTCCGCTTCGGGGGGTTACCTGCCATGGCTAGCTCTTCTCTGTATCGGTGGCGACGCGGCTCGAGGCCTCGTCGTCAGGGTCTGGGGTGAGGGCCTTCAGCGCGGCCCAGCGCTCGTCGATCGGAATCTCCGGCACGGTTCCTGCGGCCAGCCTCTCACCCGTGATGGGGTCGAGCCCCGGGCAGTCCGGCTGGCACACCGGCTGGAACGGAAGCGAGAGGACGATCGCATCCCTGACCGGAGTTTCAAGATCCACGTGGTCGTCTTGAACCTCGAAGTCGATCGCTTCCGTCCCAGGATACCCGAAGAGCTCCTGAAACTCGACTTCGACAGGCCGGGCGATGTCGGTGAGGCATCGGCCGCACACGCCTGTGTACTCGGTGTCGATCTCGGCCGTCACCAGGATGCCCTCGTGAACAGACTCGAGACGGACCGCAAGTTCGATGGGCTCACCCTCGGCAACGGAGACGAGTCCCTCGCCCCATTTCGCCGGCGCGGGGACCTCGATGTCGAACTCGCGCATCTCCCCCGCACGATGCGAGATATCGCGCACCGGGAACACGAACGGACCGCTCACATGCTTTCTGACCACCACGCAATGCTAGCCGCCCCGCGGGCATCGACGGCGGTCAGCCCGCCCGTCCCCCTGTATCGAGGAAGCGGGCGACCGGCCCCGGCACGAACGGCGAGACATCGCCGCCCAAAGCGGCCACTTGTCGCACGAGAGAACTCGACACCAGCGCGTGCGCAGGGTCGGGCAGCAGGAACACCGTCTCGATCTCGGCCAGGTGCCGGTTGACGATCGCCATCGGCGTCTCGTAGGCGACGTCGATCTGGGACCGGATGCCCTTGACGAGCACGCCGGCGTCGACGTCCTGGGCATAGTCGACCAGAAGCCCGACGCTCCAGGAGGCGACGACGACATTGCCTTCGACGCCTTCCTCCCCGATCGACTGCTCGAGCAGACTCAGCCGCTGTGCGATCGGCAGCATGGCCTCTTTGCCCGGGTTGTGTACGACGAGCACGTGCAGCTCGTCGTACAGGGCCGCGGCGCGGCGGATGACGTCGAGATGTCCAAGGGTCGGCGGATCGAACGAACCGGGGACCACCGCGATGCGGTTGTTCATGCCGCCAGCCTAGCGGCGTCACTTTCGAGCCCCATCAGCTCTTGGACAGGGCCGCCCGTTCCTGTTGCCCGATGCGCCGCTCGATCGCTGCGACGAGGCCGGGGTGGTCTTCGAGCATCGGGTCGCGGGAGAGCACGTCTGCCGCCGCCGCACGGGCTCGCGCGATCAGATCGGCATCCTGGACGACCCGAAGAAGCCGCAGAGAGGTGCGCGCCCCCGACTGGGCATCTCCGAGCACGTCGCCCTCTCCGCGCAGTTCGAGGTCGATCTCGGCGAGCAGGAAGCCGTCCGTCGTGGACGCGACCGCCTCCACGCGAGACCGGGCCGGCGTCCCTTCCGGCGCCTCCGTGACGAGAAGACACAAGCCGGCGACCGCACCGCGACCCACCCGCCCGCGAAGCTGGTGCAGCTGCGAGACGCCGAACCGATCGGCCTCCATGATGATCATCGTGGAGGCGTTGGGAACGTCGACGCCGACCTCCACCACCGTGGTGGCCACGAGCACGTCGATCTGCCCGGCCGCGAAGGCCTGCATGACCGCGTCTTTCTGCTCCCCGGGCATCTTGCCGTGCAGGATCTCGACCCGCAGGCCGTCGAACGAGGGGATGCCGGCGAGCATCTGAGCGACCTGGACGACTCCCCATCGGGTTCGAGGCTGTTCGCCCTCGACGGCGCCCACATCGACCGGCAGGTCGTCCGCGGCATCCTTTGCCGGGGTGCCGAGCGCTTCGGCATCGATGGCGGCGCAGACGACGAAGACCTGGTGCCCAGCGGCGACCTCTTCTGCGGCGCGCTCCCACACGCGTGCGAACCACCCGGGCTTCTCTGCGAGCGGCGCCACGTGCGTCGTGATCCCTGCCCTCCCGGTCGGCATGGTCCGAATGGTGGAAACATCCAGGTCTCCGAAGACGGTCATCGCGACCGTGCGCGGAATGGGCGTCGCCGTGAGCACCAGGACGTGCGGCGCGGTTCCCTTCGCGCGCAACGTCTCGCGCTGCTCGACTCCGAAGCGGTGCTGCTCATCGACGACGACGAGACCGAGGTCGGCGAACGTCGTCGACGCGCTCAGCAGGGCGTGTGTGCCCACCACGATCCGCGCCTGTCCCGACGCGACCCGCAGTGCCGCCTTCCGCCGCTCGGCGGCGGGCAACTGCCCGGTCAGCAGCGTGGGCATCAGCTCCGGCGCGAGCTGTGGTCCCAGCATCCGGGCGATCGAACGGACGTGCTGCGCCGCGAGGACCTCGGTGGGGGCGATCAGCGCCGACTGACCACCGGATTGCGCGACCTGCAGCATGGCGCGCAGCGCCACCAGCGTCTTGCCCGAACCGACCTCGCCCTGAACCAGACGGTTCATCGGCCAGGGGCCCTCCAGATCAGCGGCGATCTGCGTGCCGACCGCGTCCTGGTCGGCGGTGCGCGTGAACGGCAGGCGGGCATCGAAGACGTGGAGCAGCTCGCCCGCCGGGCGCGCGGTCGCCGCCATGGCCCGCACCGTCTCGCGCTGCTGGAGGAGCGCGGTCTGCAGGATGAACGCCTCGTGCATGCGGAGCGTTCGTCGCGCGTCGTCGATCTGCTCGAAGCTCTCAGGCGCGTGGATCCGCCGCAGAGCCGTGGTCGCATCGAGCAGACCCTCATCGGCGCGCAGGGAGTCGGGCAGCGGGTCGGAGACCGGCGCCAGCGCGGCCAGCACGGTCGCGACGGCCTTCTGCACCTGCCACGTCGCCACGGTGCTCGTCGCCGGGTAGATCGGAATCGGCGTGTGCTGCTGCGCCTCGGCGTTCAACCGCGCCGCGTCGACGTCGTCGAAGAGGGTGTAATCGGGGTGGGCCAGCTGCTGGTGACCCTGGAACTGGCCGACCTTGCCCGAGAACATGCCCTGCCGACCGACCTGGAGATCATTGGCGCGCCAGGCCTGGTTGAAGAAGGTCAGTGTCAATGCTCCCGCGCCGTCGCTGATCACGACCTCGAGAAGAGAACCGCGCCGTTGACGCATCTGTCGCGACGACACCGAGCGCACTTCCGCGACGATCGTGACCTGCTCGCCCAGCGGCAGCGAGTCGATCGGCGTGAGCTCGCCGCGTCGGGCGTATCGCCGCGGGTAGTGCGTCAGGAGATCGGCCACCGTGCTCATGCCGAATGCCCGATCGAACAGCTTCGCGGTCGCAGCTCCCAGCGCATCGACAAGAGCGGTGTCGAGCGTGATCGCGGGCATGCTCCGAGTCTATTGAGGCCCACCGACGCCGTAGCCGTCCCCGGACGATCGGACAGGCACGGATCATCCAGGAGACACCCGTAGAGTCGGCTCGTGATCCGCCGCACCGTTGCCCGCGTATTCTGGTCGTGCAGCCGGTGGCGGCTGGCGACGACCCGTCATGAACGCTCTCGGCGGCATCCCCGTCGACCGTGCCGACGCAGGCCGCATGGTCGAGGACATCGTCGCCCGCATTCGCGCCGGGGAGATCTTCGGCCTCGTGGTCACTCCCGACGGCACCCGCGGGGGCAACGCGTTCTGGAAGAACGGCTTCTACCGCATCGCCCGCGAGACCGGCATGCCGCTGACGCTCGGCTACGTCGACCGTACGACGATGACGGCCGGGCTCGGGCCGACCCTCGCTCTCACGGGGGACGTGGCCCGCGACATGGACGCGATCCGTGCCTTCTACGCCGACAAGGCGGGCTTTCGACCAGAGCGCCGCACCGAGCCCCGGCTCCGCGACGAGACGGGCGCGGCGGGTCCGTCAGACCAGGGTTAGGGTGAACACGTGACGCGCATCATCTCCGGAGCCGCCGGTTCGCTCACGCTCGGTGTCCCGGATGCCGGGACGCGCCCGACCAGCGACCGCGTGCGTGAATCGCTCTTCGGCGCTCTCGACGCGGCCGACATCGTCGACGGAGCCGCCGTGCTGGATCTTTTCGCCGGTTCGGGCGCCCTCGGGCTCGAGGCAGCCAGCCGGGGCGCGGCATCCGTCGATCTCGTCGAGAAGGCGCCGCGCGCCGCGGCCGTCGCCGACCGCAACGCTCGCACCGTCGCGAACGTGCTCCCGGGCACGCCGATCCGAGTGCACCGCAGCTCCGTCGAGGCGTACCTGCGGGCCACCGCCCGCACGTTTGATCTCGTCTTCATCGATCCGCCGTACGACCTCGCCGACACCGAACTCGCTCGCGTGCTGGAAATGCTCGCGCCGCGACTGGCGCCCGACGCGCTCGTGGTCGTCGAGCGCGCGACCCGCTCCGGCGCCCCCACGCTGCCCGACCCGCTGCAGTACGAGCGCGACAAGAGCTACGGCGACACGACGCTGTGGTGGGTACGCCCGCAGTCCTGAGACGACGGCGATCGCCCGCGCCGTCGCCGCGGTGCGCGGCGCCTCGGCCGCATCAGCCGCGGGCCGCGTCCCAGTCCCGGTGCGGATCCCACCCGCCGACGCCGGCTGACGACGCACCTCCGACGGTGACGTGTGGCGTCGCGTCGGCGATCACGGTGCCGACACGCCGGAAACCCTCCGGCAGGGCGGCTCCGGATGGGAACGTAGCGAGCAGCTCGTGATCCTCCCCGCCTCGAAGCGCCATGTCGTCCAGCTCCGGGCTCAGATCGATCCGCACGCCGGACGCTTCCGCCATACGCGTCGCATCCAGCAGAAGTCCGTCGGACACGTCCATCATCGCGGTCGCGCCCGACCGCGCGGCCAGAGGGCCGAGCGCGAGCGGCGGGCGCGGACGCAGCTGGGCAGCGAGATCGGCGCGCTCACGGTCGGTGAGGACCGACGGATCGACGGCGAGGGGGCGGCCCTCGGCATCGCGAAAGCGATCGAACAGCAGGGCCAGACCGCGCCCGGCCGCCCCCAGGTGCCCCGTCACGGCGACGACGTCACCGGGCCGCGCCCCGCACCGCCGCACGGGCTCGACGCCATCCAGCGCTCCGAGCACCGTGACCGCGATCGTCAGCGTGTCGGATGCCGCGAGATCCCCACCCTCCACCGCGCATCCCGGCGCGAGTGCGTCGCACGCCGCCCGCAGTCCGCGCGCGAGAGCCTCGACGAACGCGACCGGCGTGTCATCGGGAAGCGTGAGAGCCACCACCAGCGCGGTCGGGCGAGCGCCCATCGCGGCGATGTCGGAGAGGTTGACCGCGGCGGCCTTCCAGCCCAGGTCCTCCCCGCTCGACCACGCGAGCCGGAAATCGGGGCCGTGCACGAGCGTGTCGGTCGAGACCACGACGCGGCCGTCCGGAGCCGCCAGCACCGCGGCATCGTCGCCGGGCCCGACGAGCGCGCGCGACGAGCCGTCGAGGACGGTGAAGATGCGCGACAAGAGCTGCCGCTCCCCCAGGTCGCGGACGGTCGGGGCGATCGGTGTGCTCACCGCTCCACGGTAGCCTGGAGTGATGTCCCGCTCGCGCCTGATCGTCGCCCCTCTGAGCGTGGCAGTGGCGCTCGGCATCGCCCTCGGTACCGCCGGCTGCAGCTCCACCGTCTCGATGACACCGGCGAAGGGAGCCAACGACCCGGCATGTGCGGCGGTGACCTCTCGTCTGCCGGCCACCGTCGACGGCCAGCCGCGCCGATGGACCGACGCCCAGGCCACGGGTGCGTGGGGCAGCCCCGCCAGCGTCCTGCTGACGTGCGGGCTCGACGCGCCTGGACCGTCGACGCTCGTCTGCCAGACCGTCGACGGCGTCGACTGGCTGATGGATGATTCCGAGGCGCCGAAGTACCGGTTCACCACGTTCGGTCGTACCCCCGCGGTGCAGGTGTACCTCGACTACGACGTCGTCAGCGGACGCGACGTGCTCAGCGCGCTGTCCTCCGCTGTACAGCAGCTGCCCACGGATGGCCGCACCTGCATCGCCCGCCCGTCCTCCTGAGACGACCCGTGCCGGTCGTCAGCGCACGCGCGCGAGATCGATCAGCTCGCTGATGAGGTCGCGGTAGCTCATTCCCGTCGCGATCCAGCACTTCGGAAACATCGAGATGGGCGTGAACCCCGGCATCGTGTTCACCTCGTTGACGAAGAACTCGGTTCCGGTGAAGAAGAAGTCCACCCGTGCCAGTCCCTCGCCGCCCAGAGCCTCGAACGCGCGGGCCGCGACGCGCTGCATCTCGGCGAGTTCGCCGCTGTGCAGCTGCGCGGGGCAGACGAGGTCGATACCGGCGGCATCGAGGTACTTGGCTTCGAAGTCGTAGAAGTCCCGCCCTGTGATCACGATCTCCCCGGCGACGCTGACGCGCGGCGCGGCGCCGTCCCGACCGGCGAGGACGCCGCACTCGACCTCGCGGCCCACGATCGCTTGCTCGACCAGCACCGTGCCGTCTTCGGCGAAGGCGGTCGCCAGAGCGGCATCCAACTCGGACCAGTCGGACACCTTCGACACGCCCACACTCGACCCGGCCCGCGCCGGCTTGACGAACGCCGGCAGCCCGAGCGCGCGGATGCGCCGGTGCCACAGGTCGCTCTCACGGGCCAGGCCCGCCTCGGTGACAGTGACCCACGGCACGACCGGGACGCCGGCAGCCTTCAGCACGCTCTTGGTGGTGTGCTTGTCCATGCCGATCGCCGACATCAACAGTCCGGCACCGACGTAAGGCAGATCGAGCAGCTCGAGGAAGCCCTGGATCGTGCCGTCCTCGCCGAAGCGGCCGTGCAGGATCGGGAAGACGACGTCGATGTCGCCGAGCGAGCGGATGCCGTCGGCATCCTGAACGCGCAGCTCACGGGAGCGGACGGAGTCGGGCCACAGGATGCGCGTGCCGTTGTCGACCACTTCCGGCAGACGTTCCGGGTCGAGCGCGAACTTGTCGGGGTCGTCGTCTTCGAGCACGAAGGCGCCGTCGCGCGTGATCCCTACCGGGATGACGTCGAAGCGATCACGGTCGATCGCCCGAAGCACGCCGCCCGCCGTCGCGGAGCTGATCGCGTGCTCGCTGGAACGCCCTCCGAAGAGCACCGCCACTACCGCTTTGTCCATGCTGGGTCCTCTCGCCCGTGGGCTTGTCGTCGTCGGTGGTCAGATGCGGCGCGATGTCGCGAGGATTCATCGTGCCGTCCAGAACCATCTTGACCTGTTCCACGATGGGCATCTGGACGCCGCAGGCGCGGGCCAGCTGCAGCACCGGTGCCACGGACGCGAGTCCCTCGGCGGTCTGGTTCATCTGCTTCACGACGTCCTGGAAGCTGTAGCCCTGACCGAGGAGTCGCCCGGCGGTGTTGTTGCGGCTCAGCGGAGACTGACACGTCGCGATGAGGTCGCCGAGACCGGCCAGCCCCTGCAGCGTCTCCGGCTGCGCGCCCTGGGCCACGGCGAAATCGGTCATCTCCACGAGACCGCGCGTGATGATGGAGGCCTTCGTGTTCTCGCCGTAACCGACGCCGTCGACGATGCCGATCGCGACGGCGATGAGGTTCTTCAGCACACCACCGAACTCGGTGCCGATCACATCCGTGTTCACGAAAGTCCGGAAGTAGTCGTTGCGAGCGCGCCGTGCGACCGCCTCGGCCGTGTCACGGCTGGTGGAGGAGATGACGGCTGCCGTGGGCTGCTCCCGGGCGATCTCGAGCGCAAGGTTCGGGCCGGACGCGACGGCGATGCGGGCCGGGTCGCAGTGCAGCTCCTCGGCGATCACTTCGCTCATCCGCCGCCCGCTGCGCTTCTCGACGCCCTTCATCAGCGACACGATCGGCGCGTCACTGTCGCGCACGAGAGGACGCACCGCCTTCAGGTTCTGTCGCAGCGCCTGGCTCGAGATCGCGAGATAGATCTGCGAGGCACCCTCGAGCGCCTCCGAGAGGTGCGTCGTCGCCGACATCGTGCGCGGCAGGTTGATCCCGGGCAGATACTCGCTGTTGCGGTGCCCTTCCTGAATCTCCTGCGCGAGCTCGGCGCGGCGAGCCCACATCACCACGTGGGCGCCGCCGTCGGCGAGCACCTTGCCGAACGTGGTTCCCCAGCTGCCCGAGCCGATCACCGCGACCCGCGGCAACACCGACTCGCCCCTACGCGTCAAGGCGACCCGTTTCGTTCTGCCCGTGGGCGGAGGGGTTCCACCGTTCGGTCGGCGGCTGTTCGTCGCGCAACGTGCCCAACAGGGCCGAGATGTCGGCCATCACGGCATCGGTGGCGGCGATGAGGTTAGCCGATCCCGTCGCACCCGGTCCGGTGAACGCCGACAGGTCTGTCGCCGGTCCGAGGGCGAGACGAACGCGGCGGCGCGGCGGCCAGAGGCGGAGCTTGCCGTAGCGCGGGAGGATCTGCTGGACACCCCAGGTCGCCGCCGGAATCACGGGGATCGGCTCGCCGGCAGCGAGGGCGAGACGCACCGCACCGGTCTTGCCGCGCATCGGCCACATGTCGGGATCGCGCGTGAGCGAGCCCTCCGGGTAGACGATGACGCCGCGGCCATGGGTCACGAGGTCTTGTGACTGCTGAAGGGTCTGCTTCGCTGCGGCCGACGACGACGCGCGTGCCACCGGGACCATACCGGTTGCGCGCAAGGCGGCTCCGAGCACGGGCACGCGGAAGAGGCTCTCCTTCGCCATGAACCGCGGCGCGCGCCCCATTCGCCACGTGCCGACGGCGATGATCAGCGGGTCGAACTCGCTGTAGTGGTTCGGAGCGAGCACGTAGGGGCCCTCCGCCGGGAGGTGCTCCGCGCCGGTGATCTCGATCTTCGCGAACCATCCGACGGCAGGCACGATGATCGCCGCGAGCGGCCAGAAGACGGAAGGACGCGTCTTCTCAGCGGAAGCCCGGCGGCGTGCCGGGCGGACGGCGCCCGTCATCCGACGACGTCGAAGTCGGCGCCGAGGATCGTGAGCTTCTCGAGGAACTTCTCGTATCCGCGACGAATGATGTCGACGCCCGCCACGCGCGAGCGCCCCTGCGCAGCCAGCGCCGCGATCACATAGCTGTAGCCTCCGCGGAGGTCCGGGACGACCACGTCGGCGCCGTGCAGCGGCGTCGGACCGGTGATCACCGCGGCCTGCTCCAGCGCGCGGCGCGCCACGCGCCGGTCGGGGCTGGCGATGCCCTCGGGGTGCACGACGATGTCGGCACCCATCTTGTTCAGAGCCTGCGTGAAGCCGAGCCGGTTCTCATAGACGGTCTCGTGCACCGTCGAGACGCCCTCGGCCTGCGTCAGGGCCACGATGAGCGGCTGCTGCCAGTCGGTCATGAATCCCGGGTGGACGTCCGTCTCGACGACGACGGGCTTCAGGGCTCCCCCGCGGCGGAAGCGGATGCCGTCCTCGTGGATGTCGAAGTCGCCTCCCACCTTGCGGAAGACGTTGAGGAAGGTGAGCATCTCCTGCTGCTTGGCTCCACCGACGAAGATGTCGCCGTCGGTGGCTAGGGCCGCGCACGCCCACGATGCGGCTTCGTTGCGGTCGAAGATGCTCCGGTGGTCGTAGCCGCGAAGGGTGTCGACGCCTTCGATGAAGATGACGCGGTTGGGCTCGTAGGAGATGATCGCGCCCATCTTCTGCAGCACGGCGATCAGATCCATGATCTCGGGCTCGATCGCGGCGTTTCGCAGCTCGGTCGTGCCCTTCGCGCGCACCGCGGTCAGCAGGACCTGCTCGGTGGCGCCCACGCTGGGGTACGGCAGGGCGATGTTCGCGCCTTTGAGTCCGTTCGGCGCGGAAAGCCGGATGCCGCTGGGCAGCTTGTCGATGGTGGCACCGAACGCGCGCAGAGCGTCGAGGTGGAAGTCGATCGGACGGTCGCCGATGCGACATCCGCCGAGATCCGGAATGAACGCCTGCCCGAGCAGATGCAGCAGCGGGCCGCAGAAGAGGATCGGGATGCGGGACGCGCCGGCGTGTGCGTCGATCTCTTCCATGTGCGCGGAGACCGCACCGCGCGGGTCGAGACGCAGGACCCCTTCGCCCTCATCGGTGACGGTGACCCCGTGCACCTCCAGCAGAGAGCGCACGACCTTCACATCGCTGATGTCGGGGACATCGCGCAGCACGCTCTCGGACTCCCCGAGCAGCGCCGCCACCATCGCCTTGGTCGCGAGGTTCTTCGCGCCCTTCACCTCGACGCGCCCCTTCAGCGGCCGTCCTCCGCGGATCTCGAGGACCGAAACCTCGCCTCCGGCGGGTGTCGACGCCGAAGCGCTCAGAAGGGTGTTCATGGATCGGACCTCACAGTGTGTGTCGAGGACGGGGAAGCGAAAGACAGATGATCGGCGCCGGTGAAGGCGCGATCCGTCCTAGCGAACGGGGAGCGTCCGCGGGCGCCACGCCTCGCGGCGCGCCTCGAACTGCGCGATCTTGTCCTCATTGCGCAGAGTCAGCCCGATGTCGTCCAGACCTTCGAGGAGCCTCCACCTAGTGTAATCGTCGATCTCGAACGAGACCCGGAGCTCGCCGATCACCGCCGTGCGCTCGAGAAGGTCGACCGTCATCTCGATCCCCGGCTGCGCCTCGATCTGGGCCCAGATGGCCTCCACGTCGGCCTCGGAGATCACGCCGGTGACCAGGCCTTGCTTGCCCGCATTGCCCCGGAAGATGTCGGCGAACTTCGGGCTCAGCACGACCTGGAAGCCGTAGTCGCGCAGGGCCCAGACGGCGTGTTCGCGGCTCGAGCCGGTACCGAAGTCCGGCCCCGCCACGAGGATCGAGGCGCGCGCGAACGCCGGCTGGTTGAGGACGAAATCAGGGTCCTGACGCCAGTTGGCGAACAGTGCGTCTTCGAAGCCCGTCTTGGTGACGCGCTTGAGATAGACGGCGGGGATGATCTGGTCGGTGTCGACCGCGGACCGCGTCAGCGCGGCGGCGATACCGGTGTGCGTCGTGAACTTCTCCATGTCAGGCCTCGACCTTCTCGACGGCGGGCAGATCGGACGGGCTGGCGAGCCGCCCCAGCACCGCCGTCGCGGCGGCCACCAGCGGCGAGACGAGGTGAGTGCGGCCGCCCTTGCCCTGACGTCCTTCGAAGTTGCGGTTGCTCGTGGATGCGCACCGCTCCCCGGGGGCCAACTGGTCGGGGTTCATCCCGAGACACATCGAACAACCCGCGAAACGCCACTCCGCACCGAACGCGGTGAAGACCTTGTCGAGCCCCTCCGCCTCCGCTTCCAGACGTACCCGCGCCGAGCCGGGGACGACCATGACGCGGACGCCGTCGGCCTTGTGGCGGCCCTCGATGACCGAGGCGAAGGCGCGCAGATCTTCGATGCGGCTGTTCGTGCAGGAACCCATGAAGACGGCATCCACCGTCACGTCCTTCAGCGGTGTCCCGGCGGCAAGGTCCATGTACGCGAGGGCGCGCTCGGCGGCCGCGCGCTCATTGGCGTCCGCGAAGGATGCCGGGTCGGGCACGACGTCACTCAGTGAGACGCCCTGGCCGGGGTTGGTGCCCCACGTGACGAAGGGCTCGAGCTCGTTCGCGTCGAGGAAGACCTCGGCGTCGTAGACCGCGCCCTCGTCGCTCGGGAGAGTCCGCCAGTAGGCGACGGCGTCGTCCCAGTCCTGACCCTGCGGAGCGTGCGGCTTGTCCTTGACGTAGGCGAACGTGGTCTCGTCCGGGGCGATCATGCCGGCGCGGGCCCCGGCCTCGATCGACATGTTGCACATCGTCATCCGGCCCTCCATCGACAGCGACCGGATGGCGCTGCCGCGGAACTCGAGCACATAGCCTTGGCCACCGTTCGCGCCGATCTTGGCGATGATGGCGAGGATGATGTCCTTCGCGGTCACTCCCGGCTTCAGCTCTCCCTCGACCGTGATGGCCATCGTCTTGAAGGGCTTCAGCGGCAGCGTCTGCGTCGCCAGAACGTGCTCCACCTCGCTCGTACCGATACCGAACGCCATCGCTCCGAAGGCGCCGTGCGTCGAGGTGTGGCTGTCGCCGCAGACGACCGTGATTCCCGGCATCGTCAGACCCAGCTGAGGGCCGACGACGTGGACGATGCCCTGCTCCTTGTCACCCAGCGAGTGCAGCCGCACGCCGAACTCGTCGGCGTTGCGTCGCAGCGTCTCGATCTGCGTACGACTGGTGAGATCGGCGATCGGCTTGTCGATCTCGAGCGTGGGCGTGTTGTGGTCCTCGGTCGCGATCGTCAGATCGAGCCGCCGCACCGGACGACCCTCGGCGCGCAGACCATCAAATGCCTGGGGGCTGGTCACCTCGTGGACGAGGTGCAGGTCGATGTAGATGAGGTCGGGCTGCCCGTCTTCGCCCTTCACCACGAGGTGGTCGTCCCAGACCTTCTCGGCGAGGGTCCGCGGGCGGTCGGGAATCGTTGTGCTCATGCTGTCTCGTTCTCCAGATAAGGGGATCAAGCCCGCGACGGACTCCGCGACGAGAGAGGGCTCAGAACGAGGTCTCGTCGCGGCGGCTAAGGAGAAGGCGAGCGATCCGCACCGGCTCAGACTACCACCGCGGCGATCGGCGCCGGATCGTCACCGCTCGTCGAGCGTGACGTCGCGCCCTTCCCTCCGCGCCGCGATGAGGCTCGCCCCCGTCGCGACGACCATCGAGACGACGATGACGCCGAGCGACATCCACGTCGAGATGTCGGGCGCCCACGCGATGTTCTCGCCGCCGTTGATGAACGGCAGCTCATTCTCGCGCATCGCGTGCGCGATGAGCTTGACACCGATGAACGCGAGGATGAAGGCGATGCCGTAGTGCAGGTACTTCAGACGGTCGAGAAGGTCGCCGAGCAGGAAGTAGAGCTGGCGCAGGCCCATCAGCGCGAAGATGTTCGCCGTGAAGACGATGAAGGGGCTCTGCGTGATGCCGAAGATCGCGGGGATCGAGTCGAGCGCGAACAGCAGGTCGGTCATGCCGATCGCGACGAACACGATGATCATCGGGGTGAACATGCGCTTGCCGTCGACGAGCGTGCGCACCTTCGGACCGTCGTAGTCCTCGCTGATGTCGATCGTACGACGCAGCAGCCGCACGACGACGGACTCCTTCTTGATCTCCTCGTCGTGGTCGCCGCCCGGGAACGCCTGCCTCCACGCGGTGTAGATGAGGAAGGCGCCGAAGATGTAGAACACCCAGCTGAACTGCTCGATGATGGCGGCCCCGGCCAGGATGAACAGTCCGCGGAGGACCAGCGCGATGATGATGCCCACCATCAGCACCTTCTGCTGGTAGCGCCGCGGCACGGAGAACTGGCTCATGATGAGCACGAAGACGAAGAGGTTGTCGATCGACAGGCTGTACTCGGTGAGCCAGCCGGCGACGAACTGGCCGGCGTACTCCCCGCCGGCGAACAGCCACATCAGTCCCGCGAAGATCAGCGCGAGAGTGACGTAGAAGACGACCCAGAGGCTCGACTCCTTGGGCGTCGGAATGTGCGGCCGCTGTGCGATGAGGGCGAGATCGGCGACGAGGATCAGCACCAGAACGATCAGCGAACCGATCTCGAACCAGACGGGGAGGTCCATGCAGGCCTTTCGAGGGGATGACGAAACGTCGAAAGTCTCTCCCCCGTCAGCGGTGCTGCGGCGCGCGCCCGGGAACCCGACGTCGGGCCCGTGGTGACGGGCGCGCGAGAACGGGATACTCCCTCTCGCTGCGACCAGGATACCGGCTTCGAGGATGCCGAGTTCTCTGAGACGATTCGCCGCTCGCGGACACTCATCCAGTGAGAGACGATGAGGACACCATGACCGACCACTCCGGCCTGCGCACCGACGCGGAGCTGGTCGCGGCCGCGGCCGCGGGCAGCGACCTCGCCTTCCGTACGCTCTATCGCTCCTACGTGCGCGCCGTCTACGCCGTGGCGCACGCGCTGGTGGGCACGGCGACCGATGCCGAGGACGTCACGCAGGAGACGTTCCTCGTGGCGTGGCGCAAGATCGGTGGGCTGCAGCTGGAGAGCGAATCCCTCCTGCCGTGGCTCGTCACCATCTGCCGCTTCCAGGCCGCGAACCGCGTCCGGCGTCAGAAGCGCGACCGCGAGCACCTGGCGACAGGAGTCGACGAGACCCTTCCGGCGACGATCGATGTCGAGCGTGCGGTCATCGACGCCGACCTCGCCGATCGGATCGCGGCTCAGCTGTCGACGCTCGGCGAACTGGATCAGGAGATCTTCCGCCTGTGCGCGGCCGAGGGCTACGGCTACCGCGAAGCCGCCGACCGACTCGGCGTCAGTCATGGTGCGGTCCGAAACCGCCTCTCCCGCATCCGCAGCTCGCTGCGCACCACCATCACCTCGGAGGGGTCATGACCACGGAAGACAACGCACTGCCCGAGCTCGCCGACGACCGTGTCGAAGTCATTGAGCAGCGACTCTTCGCCCAGATCGCGGAGGAACGCAGCGCCCAGTGGCAGAAGGCGGAGAGGGAGCGTGCGCGCGCTGTGCGCCGCGGACGTCTCTGGATGGGCGGTGCCGCCGCAGCGGCGCTCGTCGCGGTGTCCGCGATCATCGCTCCGTCCGTGCTGCACGGAGTCTCCGGCTCGTCGGGAGCGTCGTCCCTGACGTCCGTCTCGCTGGAGGGTGGCAGCGCGATCGCCACCGCCCCGGACACCCGCGCCGAGGGCATGAGCGGCGCAGACTCCTCAGGCGGCGCGGCAGCCTCCGCTGGTACTGCTGCGGTGAACACCGCGGACCGGCAGATCGCCGTGAGCGCGTCCGCCACCGTGGACGTGCAGAACGCGGCATCCGCGGCGCAGGCGATCGCGACGGCGGCAGCTGATGCGGGCGGATACGTCGAATCTCAGAGCACGGGGACCTCGCCCGGGCAACCGGCCGCTCCGCTGCCCGACATGGGCAAGATGATGCCCGCTCCGGCGAGCGCCTGGATCACGGTTCGGGTCCCCGCCGATGCGCTGTCGCAGGTCGTGAACGGACTGTCCACGCTCGGCACCGTCACCGCATCGCAGACCGACCGGCGGGACGTGACGACCGAGACCCTCGATCTTCGGGCTCGTGTCAGCGCACTGGAGACCTCCGTCGCACGCCTGACCGACCTCATGAAGCAGTCGAGCTCCACGGCCGACCTCATCGCCGCCGAGTCCGCGCTCTCCGAACGCCAATCGGAGCTCGACTCCCTGCGTCAGCAGTTGACCTGGACCGAGTCGCAGGTCGCCATGTCGACGCTCACGGTCTCTCTGCTGGAGCCGTCCCCCGCCGTGACCGCCGACCCGGCCGGCTTCGGCGATGGCGTCGCCGCCGGGTGGAACGGCCTCGTCGCCACGCTCAACGCCCTGGTCGTCGCGGTCGGGTTCCTGCTCCCGTGGCTCGGCGTGGGGCTCGTCGTCACGGCCGTCGTGGTGCTCGTCGTGCGAGCGCGTCGACGCCGTCACAGCCGACGGAACGCTTCCGCGGAGGGGTGATCGGTTCCACGACGACGGCGGTGACGACAGAAGCCCGGTCCGTCTGGACCGGGCTTCCGTCGTGGTGACCCCAGCGGGATTCGAACCCGCGTTACCGCCGTGAGAGGGGAATCGGTTCCCCCGGAACTGCGTTGCGGACCCCTCGCTGGCCTGTGTTTCCGGGGGTTTCGAGTGCGTCGAGTGCGTCCGACGAGTTCCTGTCGTCAGCGTTCGTTGCCAAGATGTTGCCACGTTGCCGCCGTCAGGAGGCGGCTGTCCGAGGGCGAACCGTGCCTGCCTCACGCGAGACCGTGCCATGCCGCGACTCCTTTGTGCTCCTAGCCTACGCCGGAAAGCCCTCATCGCGCAGGTCTGGCTATATTTCCGAACCGGGAATATAGTGGGCCACATGACAGCGCAACTGCCGCAGCCCGCGTTCTGGATTCTGACGGTGCTGGCCGCCGGTCGGCGGCACGGGTACGAAATCATGCGGGAGGCGTCGGAAGCGTCCGAGGGTCGGGTGGAGCTGAAGGTCACGACCCTGTATGCGGCGCTGGAGCGACTGGAGCGTGAGGGGCTGATCGTCGCCGACGGCGAGGAGGTCGTGAATGGGCGGGCGCGCCGCTACTACCGGATCACCGATGCGGGATCGGGCCGGCTGACGCGGGAGATCGACGTGCTGGCGCGGTCGGTGCGCGCCGCGAGCGAACGGCTGGCTCAGGTTCGGATCGCCACACTGATGCCGACGCTGGCGGAGGCACGATGACCGCGGAGCGGGCTCGGTTCGCACGGCTGTTGCGCTGGTATCCGAAGGGCTGGCGGGACCGCAACGGCGACGTGCTGCTCGGCGCGATGCTCGACGAGGCCGATCGGCAAGGCCGTAGCCGGCCTACCCACGCCGAGTGGTGGTCGGCGGTCGCGCATGGCCTCGGAACCTGGCTGGACCGGAGGCTCGCGTTGGCTTGCGCTGTCGCCGCGTTGTTGTTCGCGGCGCTGGCCGGCATCGTCTCGGCGAGTCCGGTGCTGGAGTGGTTACGTCCCGTTCTGTCTGACGATGGGGTGCGTCGAGGGCTTCCGGTGGTGAGTGCGGCGATCTGTCCGACGCTCGTCGCAGTCGCGGCGGTGTCGTTGGCGCGGCACCGGGGCTGGCTCTCGGAGCCACGTGCCCTGCTCGTGCTGGTCTTGGCGGTGCCGAGCTTCGTGCTCGCTGCACTGGCGGCGGTGTCGTGGTCGGTCGGCTTCGACGCGGCGAACCGCGACGTGCCCGGCGGCTGGTTCGCCGGTGCCTGGGCGTGGCTGGTCGCCACGGGCTTGACGCTGGGTGCGGCGGCGATCACCGTGTTCCTCGCGGCGGTCCTCGGTCGGACCCGACTGCACCCCGCGGCCGGGGTCGGGATCGGACTGCTCGCCGGGGTGGTCGCGGCGCCGCTCATCGGTGCGAGCCTGCTGACCCCGTATCCGGCGGCGGTCGCTGCCGCGAGCATCGCGGTCCTCGCCCTCCTGCCGCTGCGATCAGAGCGCGTCACGCCGCAGGCCGCAGCTGCTCCGCTCACGAGGGGGAACGTGGCCGCGGGCAATCGGAGCTTGTCGCGCGCCCTGGCCTGGCTCGCCACCGCGGGCGGCGCGGTCGGCGTCATCTATGCGCTCACCGGATCGCGTTGGTCGAGCGGCGCGGTGGACTCGACGGTTGCGATGGGGCAGGGCATCACGATCTCGTTGGTGTCTTCGCTGCCGCTGCTCGCCGCGGTCGGCATCGTGCTCGCGGCTCGCTCTCGCCGGCCCCCCGCCCATACCTGGGGTCCGCTGCTGCTACTCGCGCTGTCGTTCCTCGCCGTCGCTCTCGCTTACGTCGGCGCGCCGAGCTGGGACCGGATGGCCCTCGGATTCGCCGCCGGCTCGACCCTGGGCGGTGCAGCGATCGCGTGGTGGGCCGCGACCCGCCTGCGCGGGCCAGTCGCCGCCCGCATCGTGATCGCCGTCGCCGTTGGCATCGGCTACGCGGCGCTCCAGGGCATGCTCATCGCACCTCTGCTGTCCTTCACCCTGCCGCTGGTCGCAGCCGCGTTCGCCATCTGGGGGCCGCGCAACAAGGGTGGGCGCGCCCGCATCGTCACCCAGGGAGGGGGTACCGGCTATGGGACCGTTCCGCAGGCCTGAGTACGGGCAGTCTCCGGTCGGGCGACGGTGGGTGGCAAGCGTAGTTGCGGCAGGCGTCCTGGCGTTGAGCGTCGCGGGGTGCCGGGGTGTTCCGCTGCATTCGGGCGAGCCGGACAGGGCAGACACGATTCCTGTTGTCGGCGGTGAGTGCGAACTCTCGTGGTGGCTGAGTCCTCTCGCCGATGACGTCCCCGACGACGCCTGGCGGATTGCCGAAGAGCGTCTCGCAGTTGCAGAGGTGAGCCAAAGCCGCTGGGACCAGTGGCGCACGATCCTCGAATCGGACCCGGACATCAACTGGACTTCTGAGGGTCTGCTACAGGGGCACGCCTACCTGGAGGCGGTGCGAGCGGATGTCCGAGCGGCTCTGGAGGAAGCCGGATACCCCGACACCAACCGAGTCATCGAGGTCTACTCCGACATCGCGTGCTCTGAATAGCGGGCGAATCCGAGTCCTTCGGAGGACGCTCGGTCCTCATCCTCGCCGCTTCGTTCCTCTGCGCCGGTTAGAGGCCGGGAGCATCGCGCTCCGGCCCATCCGGCTTCCTGCTCGCCACCGCCCCCGCGCCGTGGCGGTGGTTCCGCTCCACCTCGGAGTAGAGGCACCGGCGACTATAGGCTCAACCTGGCACCGTGACCGGCTGAGGCCCGGTCCAAGTCGTGGCTACGCTGGTCGGGTGAGTCCACCACGCACCACCGGAACGAGGCGGCTGCGCGTCGCCGCGGTGCTCCAGCTCGTCCAGGGTGCGCTCATGGAAGGGCTCCCGTTCCTCGGACTCCTGGTGCTGCTGGTGCTCGGCGTGGACCAGTCGACGGTGACGGAACGCGCTCGCGTCTTCGCGTTGCCGTACCTACAGGACAACCTCTACCTGATGATGGCGATCAGCGGCGTCTTCGCCGCACTGCGCGTGGCGGGAGCGATCGGCCTGCTGAGGGACCGCATGTGGGGTCTGGCACTGTCCGTCATCAACTGCGGTGTGACGCTCGCTCTCATGATCTTCATGCTCCCCGCGGGAATCCTCGACGGTCTGCTCTCCGGGAGCGCCCTCGTCCTGATTCTGACGGCATGGTACGGACCCGCCACTATCGGGGTCAGCAGGCGCGGTAACAGCCAGGAGTGAGCCGCCGATCGCGCTGGCTACAGGCTCGGCCCGAAGTCGCGCTCCGGTCCCGTCCTGCCGTGGTCGGTTGACGGCCGGTACTCGCCGAGTTGAGCGGCTCGCGCGTCGCGTGCGGCCTGGGCGCGCTCGGCGGCTTCCCGCTTGGCCTCGGCACGAGCAGCAAGTTCGCGGACGAACTGCGCGGCCTCGGTGACGGGCAGCGCCTCGATCTGCGCGAGGTCGTGTCTGGCCTGCTCCGCCCGAGCGCGCCAGCCGGCAGCGCGGGTGCTGATGGTGCTCGGGGTGACGGACCCGAGCACCGTCCGGCGCAGGCCGGTGGACTCGCGCAGGTGCCGCTCGGCGAGGCGGCTCTGTTCTCGGTGGGTCTGCTCCGCCTCCTGCCGCGTCTCGGTCACGCGCGGGTCGGCGTCGGCCTGCTTCCCGGCGACCGTCTCAGCCCACGACTCCACGCCACCCGCGCCGGTAGGCAGGCCGCCCCAGCGCCGCCGCACCGCGTCCTCCGTCGCGCGATGCGTGTCTGCGGCCTCCGTCGCCGCGCGGCCAGCGGCGCGCTTCCGCAGCCGCCCGGCCTGGCCTCGCGCTGTCTGCGCCTCCCACATCCGCTCACGGCTGGTGAGGTAGGCAGCACCGTCCGCGGTGGCCTGCTCGATCAGCGGTGCCGCGACCTCGGCACGCACCTGGACGGCGCGAGCGTCCGCGGCTGTGACGGCCTCCTGCTGTTCGTCGGAATCGGCCCGGTGCGCCTGGCGCTGCCGGTCGAGCACCGTCAAGACCTGCTCCCACTTCTCCGTCTGCCGGCTGGCGCGCTCGATCTGCTGGGTCAGGCGGGCGCGCTCGGCGTTCACGAGACGCACCGGCCCATCGGCCGCGAGCCCGGCCACGGCCTCGCGCGCCGCCTGAGTCGCGGCGACCAGTCCCCGGTCGGCACGATCCCGCTCGAGCGCGCCCACGAACTGCTCCCGCGCGTCGTCCACGTCCGCGGCGACGACATGGAGCCGGTTCTTCTCCTGGCCGCGCGTCATGCCGACGTAGACGCCGGCCGCGTCGAGCGCGTCGGAGAGGACTGTGTGCGACGCCGGGACGGTCGCGCCCTGGACCCCGTAGGCGGTGGAGGCGTAGGCGAGGTGCGTGTGCTCGGCGACGTACTCGGGCGGGAGCCTGACCGTACGCTGCCGCTTCCGCCCGGTGCCGTTCTCCTTCGCCCACACCGTCCCGTCGCTCTCGACAGCCTGAACGGTCCAGGTTTGACGGTTCGCCACCTGCACGTCGGAGTCGTTCTGGCGTGTCTGGATCACATCGCCTCGGCCGATGCTTAGGCCATCGCTGCCGGTCGTCGTGCTGCGGCCGTCGACCAGTCCGGTGCGCGCCCGCTCGTCGCGGATGCGCTCGTTCAGCTCGCGCGCCTCGTCGTTCGTCGCGGTTGTGATCGCGTCGCCGTCGTGTGCGTCGCGGGCGATTGCCTCCTGTACGGCCTCGGTGCTCTCGTGCAGGACGACCAGGCCGAGGGCGTGCAATCGGTCGAACAGTAGCGCCGGATTCTCGCCCCGGCGCATCTGCACGGTCAGCACCGCGTACTCCGGGTCGGCGAAGCGATGCACGGTCGTCATGTCGAACGTGCGCCCGGCGAGCTGCGCGGCCATGTCGAGCACGCCGCCGCGCCCGACCGCTGGGAGCTGCGCCCGGTCGCCCACGAGCGCGAGGGTCGCACCCTGCTCGTCCGCCACGGTCAGCAGCGCGAGTGCGGTGTCCTGGTCGAGCATCCCCGCCTCGTCCACCACGATCCGCTCACCACGGGTCAGTCGAGCGGCTGCGGTCGGGCCGGTGTAGGTCGCGCCTGTCTCCGGGTCGGTGTCGCCCGCCGCCAGGCGGGTCCATGCGCCGTCCTGGTTCCAGCGCCAGCCGTGCTCGTGGACGAGCTTCGCCACGCTGTCAGTGGGCACACCGAGTTCCTGGGCGGCCACGTCCGCGGCCTTCTTCGTCGGGGTCACGACCCGCGTGCGCCGGCCCTGGCCCGTGGCCGCTTCGATCGCCACGCCGAGCATCGTGGTCTTGCCCGCGCCGGCCGCGCCCTCGACCACCACGAGCGGGTCGGTCCCGGCGACCGCAGCGGCGGCCTGCGCCTGCTCCGGGTCCAGGCCGGCGTCGCGCGCCAGGCTGGTCACGTCAGGCGTCTGCCCGTTGCTGGCCGTTGCGCGGGCGGTCAGCCTGTCGCGCAGGTTCGTCTCGACCGCGACGACGTGCAACGTCGTGAGGTGCGCGACGTGCTCGGGCTGCACCATGTCGGGCGGCAGCACCGACAGGCAATCCTCGGCCGCGAGCCGGGTTGTGATCGCAACGAAGTCGCGCAGCGCCTCGGGGGTTGCGCGCACTCCAGCCTCGGTGATGATCCTGGTGACGTGCTCCTGAACGTCGTGCATCGTCCACGTCGATGCGCTGGCCGCGCAACGGTCGAGTGCACGCAATGCGACCTGTTGCACGCGCAGCTCGTCCAGCGCCACCGGCGCGTTGGGGCGCACCCTCGGCGGGTCCGGCGTGTAGCCGGCCTCCGCGAGCTCGATGCGCCAGGCGGCCTCGTCCTTGAGGGTGGCCGGCTTCTTGGCCGGCCGCTCGTGATCCCAGGCCATCGCCTCCAGCCGGCCACGGACGACCGGGCCGGGCTCCTGCCCCGGATGCGCCGCCTCCCACTCGGCGCGGAACCGGGCAAGGTTGCGCTGCACCTGCGTCGACCGCTTGCTCATCACGGCGTTGTAGGGCTCCAGTTCCGCAACCTCGCCGGTCACCGGGTCCAGCGTCAGCCCGTGCGCATCGAGCACCTGCGCGAGCTGGGGGTGCGCGGCGATGACTGCGGTGCCTAGGGCGCGGATCGCGCCCTGCTGCCGGAACAGCGCCGCGGTGTCCAGCCCGCGCCAGCCGCCTGCGGCCCATACGCGGGTGCCGATCTGGAAGTGGATATGCCGGTGCGGGTCGCCGGCCCGCGACGTGTGATGCACGACGGAGACGGTTTCGAGCTGCTGGACCGGCACGACTTCCTGCTTCCCGCGCGGGCCAATCCGGGTGACGCTGTGCTCCCCGAGCCAGCGTCGGATCTCGGCCACCGCGTCCTGCTGCGCCACGTCCAGCGCCGCCGACACCTCCGGGTGCAGGGCGGCGGCGATCGACAGCGACTTCGGGGCGTTCACGACCATCTCCGCGAACCGCGGGCTGCCCTGCTTGCCCTCCCCCGCCTTGCGTGGCGTTCCCATCGACTCCCCGGTGAGCGGGTTCGTCCAGTCCACCCAGGCCGCGTATTCGTCCGGGGTCAGCGCGCCCTCCCCGATTACAAGGCCCTTCCCGTCAACCACGGCGAACTCCGCGATCGCCGTGCCGCCCTCCAGGTAGTAGTCGTCGGCACGGGAGCGGTCGGACTCCAGGTAGCGCAGCGCGGCCGCGCCAGTGCCCCGGAACAGGATCACGCCGCCCTTCATGGCTGCCTCACTCTCATCTGAGATTCTTGCAACTACCTACGGTAGCATTCGTGCATTCAGGAGGGAAGCGGGGAAGGCGAGAGTTTGGCGTGACTGTGAGGGTGCGAGTGCGGGTCAGCGTTATGAGTCGGTTGCGGGGCCGATGGGGAGTCCGAGTTGGTAGGCGAGGATGACGGCTTGGATGCGGTCGCGGAGGTCGAGCTTGGCGAAGATGCGGTTGATGTGCGTCTTGACCGTCGCAGGTGACAGGTGCAGCCTCGTGCTGATTTCGCCGTTGGAGAGCCCGAGCGCGATCGCGTCAAACACGTCGCGCTCTCGGGGGGACAGGACCGACAGGGGTTGATCGACTGCGGCTGGCTGGTCGCGGCCGGTGTAAGCGTCGATGAGCTGGCGGGTGATCCGCGGGGTCACGATCGCGTCGCCGCGGGCGACGACGCGCACGGCGTCCACGAGTTCTTGATGCGTGGCGGTCTTGACGAGGAAGGCGCTGGCTCCGGCACGGAGCGCGCCGAAGGCGTACTCGTCCAGGTCGAAGATGGTCAGCACGATCACGCGGCTTTCCAGCCCGCGGTCGATGATGCCGCGGGTGGCCTGGATGCCGTCCATGCCAGGCATCCGCACGTCCATCAGAACGATGTCGGGTTCGAGCTGGACGGCCTGCTGGATCGCCTCGTGCCCGTCGGCGGCTTCGCCGATGATGCGGATTCCGGGTGCGGAGTCGAGCACGAGCGCGTTGCCCTCGCGGGCGAGCGGTTGGTCGTCCACGACGAGCACGGTGATGTCGGATGGTTCAGGCATCCGCCGCTCCGATACGGAGTGTGGCGTGGGTGCGCCAGCCGCGACCCGGCAGCGGGCCGGCTGTGCTGTCCCCGCCGTGGCGACGCGCCCGCTCGCGGATGCCGGTCAGTCCGTGCCCGACCTCCGGCTCGGCGCGGGAGTGGAGCCCGTCGTCGGTGACCTCGACCGCGACCTCATGCTCGGTCGCGGTGACGGTGACGGCAGCTCCTGTTGCGCCGGTTGCGTGGCGGAGCGTGTTGGTGAGGGCTTCCTGCACGATGCGGTAGACCGCGATCCGCAACGCCGGGTCGTCGGGCAGCGGGCGACCGTGTTGGGCCAGCTCGACGTGCAGGCCGGCGTCGCGGTAGGTGACGGCGAGTTCTTCGAGGGTCGGCAGGTTCGGCCCGGACTCGTGCAGGCTGCCGTCGAGGTCGGCGTCTGCGCCTCGGAGGATGTGCAGGACACGGTGGATGTCGGTCAGGGCGTCCCGGCCGACGACGGTGATCTTGCCGACCGCGGCGCGCGCCCGCTCGGGGTGGGCGCTCCACCCGGCGTCGGCGCCGTTGGCGAGGGCGATCATGACCGAGATGGAGTGCGCCACCACGTCGTGCATCTCGGCGGCGATCCGCGCCCGTTCCACGCTGGCGGCGTTCTCGATGCGCTCGTTCACGAGCTGGGCGAGTGCCACGCGGCGTTCACGGCGGCCCCGCACGACGAGCCCGATGACCAGGGCGATGAGCGTGAACGGGTCAAGGAACCCGACCAGGGGCGGGGTTGTGCCGCTCAGTGAGTACGGGATCGTCGCCAGCACGGTCGAGGCGACGCCGACGCCGTACCCGATGAAGGCGCGAGTCGGGGGCTGGAGCGAGGCGACGGTGTAGAGGGCGAAGGCGAACGGGATCATCGGATAGCCGAATCCCGGCTGCGCGAGCGGACTGGCGGCGCACGACACGGCGACGACGACGAGCATCGTGAGCGGCCATCGGCGGCGCATCAGCAGCGCGGCGGCGGTGATCGCCAGCAGCGGGTATCCCCACCAGCCGACATCGCCTGCCCGGTAGATCATCGCGATCAGATGCGGGACGCACGCGGCCAGCACCACGACGACATCGACCACGATCGGGTGCCGTCGCAGCCAGGCCAACGGCGGCCAAGGCGGGCGCTGCAAGTCGGCGAGGCGCACGCGCAGGCTCTCGGTCATGCCCGGCCTCCTCTCGCGCCCGCGACGTGTCGATCGCCGTGCTCGACCCGTCTTGTCTATCCAGTCTGCGTGAGATGACGGCGAAGCGCCCTGTGCGCGAAGATCCCACCGACGACCAGCGCCGCCAGGAGCGCGATGATCCCGGCCGCGATCGCCGGTCCGATGAGTCCGGTGGCGTCCGTGAGAACCATGATGATCGCCGCCACACCGGACGCCGCCAGCAGGAGGCCGCCGCCGATCAGGAAGGGAGCGTAGCCGCGGTGCGCGGCGTCCCAGGCGTCTCTGCTGCTTAGCGCCGCGCGGGTGCGGTAGCCGAGGACGAGGTTGCGGGGAAACCGCCCGGCAAGACAGGCGAGGCCCCACCAGGCAGTAGCGATGCCGGTGAGCAGCGCGATCGCCGGGCCGAGGAGTTCGACGATGGATGCTGACACAACGTTCTCCTGTTCGTTGGTTCAGGCGTCCCGCGCGCGGAGCGTGACCGCGGCCGCCGCCCACAGCGCGACGACCCAGGCCAGCAGCACGAGGTAGCCCTGCCAGGGCTCCAGCGGCGCGGTGGTTTCCAGGTCGGAGATGAGCATCCGGCCTGCGGTGGTCGGGAAGTACGCGGCTGTGTCGCGGATGAACTGGACGGGGATGGAAGACACCACAGAGGGCAGGATCGTGACCAGCGGCAGCGTGACGGCGAGCCCGGCGATCACGTTGCGCAGCAGCATCCCGATCGCGGTGCCCAGCGCGGCGATCGCGGCGAGGTACGCGCCCGACCCGAGCGCCAGGACCGCCCCGGTGGACAGGTCGATCGGGTAGTCGATCCCGGCAGCGGGCAGGAACGTGAGCGGGATGCTCAACGCCAGGCCCGCGCCGACCGTGCCGAGCCCGAAACCGAGGACCGCGACCGCGACCGTCTTGGCTGCCAGCACCGGCAGCCGGGTCGGGGCGGCCAGCAGGGAGAGTTTGATCTGTCCCGACCCGTACTCGCCGGTGGCCGCGAGCACAGCGATGACGGCGATGAGCACCTGAGCCCACAGCACGCTATCCACGAACTGCATCGGGCGTGCCTCGATTAGCTGCCCGGCGAACCTCGGGTCGGTCAGCCGGGACACCAGCGACAACCCTTGCAGCAGCCCGGAACCGACGATCATGACGAACGCCACGGCGACAAGAATCCAGTTCGAGCGCAGCGTGGTCAGCTTCACCGTCTCGGAGGCCATCGCACCCGCGAGGACGGGCCGGCCACGACCCAGGGACGGGGCGGAGGTGCTGAGAACAGACATGGAGGTTTCCTTTCGTCACACGTCGCGGGCGCGCAGCAGGACGCCCGCGATGATGGTCGCGCCGGCCATCCAAGCCAGCAGTACGAGATACCCGCCCCACCAGGACAGCGAGGCGTCGGGATTGTCGGGGAGGAACACGAGCTGTCCCGCCGGGGTCGGCAGCCACGCCGCGGTGCGCTGCACCCATTCGATCGGGATCAGGCTCACCATCAGCGGCGCCACCGTGAACAGCGCCGCGACGGTCAGCGTCGCGCCGACGAGATTGCGGATGATCGCGGCCACCGCGACCGACAGCGCGGCGATCGCCGCGAGCTAGAGCCCCGCGCCGGCCACAGCCCGCACCGCGACCCACGCCTCCGGGGGTGCATCCAGCAGCAGCGCGTTCCCACCGAACGCGACCGCCGCGCCCGCGACCCCGGCGACGGCGGCGGGCATGGCGACGGCGAGCTGCTTACCGAGTAGGACCGGGATGCGGGTCGGCACGGCCAGGAACGTCACCCGAGCCGACCCGGAGGTGTATTCCGAGGCCAGGAACACCACGGCGGGGATCGCCACCAGTAGTTGCGCCCACGACATGCTCCCCAGCACGTCCTGGGCCGCGACGCCGGCAGACAGGCCCGAGTCGGCGCGGGCGGCGATCGCCGGCAGCATCCCCATCACACCAAGGCCGGCCACGACCGCGCCGAACACCGGGAGGTTCGAGCGCAGCGTGACGAACTTGATCCACTCGCCGTGCAGCACCCGGCCGAAGCTCACCCGCCCGGCCGCCATGTCAGGAATCGTGATCGTCACGGCTGCTCGTGCCCGTCGCCTCGTACTCCACCGCGCCGCGGGTGAGCTCGATGTACGCCTCCTCGAGTGTGCGGCCCACCGGCGTCACCTCGAACAGCACAATGTCGTTCTCCGCCGCGATCCGGGCGATGTCCTCCGCCTCCAGCTCGCCGATGTCCATCGTGTCCTCGCCGCGGACGGTGAACGTGCCGCCCGCGCGCGTCAGGAGAAGTTTCAGATCGTTCAGCCCGGCCGTGCGCACCCGCACCGACTTGCCGTGGGTCAGCGCGTCCACCGGAGTATCGGCGAGGATGCGGCCCCGCCCGATTACGATGACGTGCGAGGCGACCAGCGCCAGCTCGGTCAGCAGATGCGAGGACAGGAACACCGTCCGACCCTCGGCGGCAAGGCCGCGCAGCAGCTCCCGCATCCAGGTCACCCCGTCCGGGTCCAGACCGTTCACCGGCTCATCCAAGATCAGCGTGCCCGGATCGCCCAGCAGCGCGACCGCGATCCCGAGCCGCTGCGACATCCCGAGGGAGAACCCGCCCACTCGCTTGCGGGCGACTGAGCCCAGTCCGGCGAGGTCGATCACCTCGTCCACCCGCGCCCGCCCGATGCCGTGCGTCGCGGCGACCGCACGCAGATGATCGACGGCCGTGCGCGAACGGTGCGCGGACTTCGCATCCAGCAGCGCCCCGACCTGACGAAGCGGCAACCGCAACTGCGCGTACCGCTGCCCGTCGATCAGCGCCTCACCCGACGAAGGCCGGTCCAGGCCGACGATCACCCGCATCGTCGTGGACTTCCCCGCGCCGTTCGGCCCCAGGAACCCGGTCACCCGACCCGCTGGCACCTCGAACGACACGTCATCGACGGCCAGCTTGCCGCCGTACCTCTTGCTCAAAGAGCGAACCTCGATCGCCACAGAAGCCTCCTCAATCGCCTGTCACTCGACGCTAAGGACGACGGGATGCTGCCAACTGCCAACCACGGGTTGATCTTCTACCGGCCCTATCCGATACCCCGCTGCAAGCGTCGCGGGGCTCGGGTCCACAATGCCCTTGATGGCAGTTCAGTCGGGCTGAGGGCGCAGACGCCTGGCGTTCGTGCGCTCGATTGTTGAGGCGCGGGTTATCCTCGGTGTCGCCAGCGGTTGATGCCGACTCCGATGAGGGTGACGGCGACGCCGATGAGCAGGACTGGTGACTCGAACGCGAGGGCTGCCGCTGCGCCGGCCAAGGCTGCGAGCAGCACGCCGTCCAACGCCCAGGTCATTCTCACGGCTGCGCCGAGGTCGCCCATTGGTGTCGGGATCGGGGTGAGCAGCGCGGGCGGGAGTGGGCCTTTCAGGGCGTTGCCGACACGGGCGATGAGGGCGAGCAGCCCGAGCGCGAGCGAGCTGACGATCGGCGCGGCGGCTCCGATGCCGGCGACGATCGAGCACACGACGACGACCGCGAGCAGCACGACGACGGTGACGGCCAGCGGAAAGAGCGTGTGGCTGGCGAGCAGATGTTCGTCGCTGATCCCGTACAGGGGGAAGTCTGCCGCGACGCTTGCGGCGTGCCGGATGCCGTCGGTGAGCGGGCCGAGGCCGGCGAACAGGATCAGGCCGGCTGCGGCTCCCAGCGCCCAGCCCGGCGTGGCGGGCGCGAAGGCGAGCGTGATGAGCGTTCCGGCTGTGGCGAGGGCGAGGATGCCGACGATGAGCCGGCCCGGTGTTCGGACAGCCCCGATCGCGTCGCGGATCAGGAACACCGCTGACCGATGCCGGATCGGTCGCACGGCGCGGAGGCGGCGACCCAGGTGGGGCCGTCCCTGGTAGATCGTCGCGGCAGCGCCGAAGTCCATGCCGGTCGCGTGGGTGGTCGCTGAGTCCCAGCGCGCGGCCTGGGCCGTCAGCTCCACGAGGCCGAGCCGGTTCATCAGCACGGGCACCGCGGCGACGAGTGCGGCGGTCAGCGCCGTCAGCGCGACGAGGGTGTGCGGCGAGCCGCTGCCGGGATATGCGAGCCCGACCCACCCCCAGGGGGTGAACGGCTGCATGACCGGGACGGCGGCGGTGACCGCCCCCAGCGCGAGGACGCCGAGCGCAACCGGCACCGCAGCGCGCGGGAACACCTGTCCGGCGAGCCAGACGACGGTGGCGATGATGCCGACGAGCGCACCGGCCGCGATGAACATCGCGGCACCGAGCGGGTCCGCCAGTCCGCTGCTTGTCAGGCTGCCGCCGATCAGCCCGGCGGCGAGTGTGGTCAGCGCGGTCACAAGCGCGCCGGCGCGCAGCACCGGCCCGCGGAACGTGTCAGACCGGGGCAGGTCGCTGGTGGCGAGAGCGTGGGTCGGGAACGGGGGCAGCAACGCTGGGCCGCGGTCCCGGCCCAACAGCAGCGCGCCCGCCCACAGGCCCGCGGCGGCGAGCACCGTGACGCCCGGCGCGGCGGCCGAGGCGAACACCGCAATCCCTTCCGCGCTGGATACGCTCAACCACACGGCCCGCGCGACCGGCGCCACGGTCACCAGGGCGACCATGACGGCCATGTAGACCAGGAACGCACGATCGCCGCTCGTGCGGACGTTGCGCGCACGCCAGATCCCGATCGCCGCTGATGCGCGGCTGGTCATGCCGCCGCATCCAGCCAGAGCGTGCGGTCGGCCAGCCCGTCCGCGAGGACCGGACTGTGTGTGGCGATCACGAGGGTCGCACCGTCGTCGCGCCTGGCACGCAGCACACGGATCACCGACTCGACATGCTCCGGGTCCAGCCGTTGCTCCGGCTCATCGAGGATCAGCACCTCGAACGGCCGGGCCAGCACCAGTGCGATGCCGAACAACTGCGTCTGCCCACTCGACAGCTCGTGCGGGAACCGCCGTCCCAGCGAGGTCAGGCCCAGCTCTGCGACCACGCCGCGCGCAAGCTCCGCCGCCGAGTCCGGGTCATCCAGCCACGTCGTTGCGACCAACAGGACGTGATCGAACACCGTGAGGTCAGGAGCCATCGGCGGCAGCCCGCTCATCGCGGCGACCCGGCGACGGAAACCACGGTCACGCTCGACCACGGCTCCGCCGTCGATCCGAACCGCCCCGCTCGACGGCTTCTGGGCACCGGACAACACGCGCAGCAACGTCGATTTACCTGTGCCGTTCCTGCCGCGCACGACCAGCGCCTCACCCCGCTGTGCCATCACCGAGACGGGCGCGAGGAGCGTCACATCACCCGCAGTCACGCCTACCTCGTTCACCTCGATCATGTGACCATCCTCTCAGGCCAGGGAATCTCGACCGAACTGGATGGGCTATCGGCCCAGCTATCCGCCCATCCGATACCTGCTACAAGCGTCGCGGGGCCCGGGTCCGCAATGCCCTTGCGGCTTGCGGACACGGGCACCGGGACGCACAATCTCGAATCGGATGCGGCCGCCACCGCACCTCCGGCGCGGCGTAAGAAAGCTAGGCCGCCGTTAGCGTCGATTCATCAGCGAGAGCCCGCCTATTGCGGGGTCGAGACGCTCCGACCACGACCGGGCGTGACGCCGGCCTCAGCGTCCCAGGCCGGGCGGGTCGCGGCGCGGCGGGTCGGTGGAGGCCGGCCGGAAAGGTCGTAGCCTGGTCGCGCGGTCGCGCAGGCTTCGGAGGATGCCCTGTCGCGGTGGCGGGGCGAGCGTGTCGAGGATCACCCGGCGGTGCCGCTGCTCGTCGGCCAGCGCCGTCGCGTCGGCGCTCGGATGACCGGCTGCGGCCTCGATCATGCCGGCCGCGTCGTCCTGCAAACGCCGGTAGGCGGGCGCGGTGGCCGGGCTCAGATAGCCGGGCCGGGCGCGGGCGGCGTCGAACACGGCCCGGTCGTGGGTGTGCTCGCCGCGTCGGTCTTCCTCATCGGCATGTGCGCGGCCGCGTTCGGTCTCGCCCGGCACGCCTTCATGACCACCCGAGTGCCGCAGCACTACCGAGCCCGCGCGCTCTCGCTGCTCGGTGGATCCTTCCGCCTGGGCATGTTCGTCGGCCCATTTCTGGGCGCGCTGCTCCTCGGTCTCACCGGCACGGAGGCCTCGGCATCCTGGCTCTTCGCGGCCTGCCTGGTCGCCTCGGTGCTGCTCGTGGGCCTCGGCCCCGACCCCGAGACCAAGCTGCAGGAGCAAACAGTGCCCCGCGGCGGCACCCCGCGCGGCGAGCCGCGATCCACCAGCGAAACCGCCGACACCGGTGAGGCGGTGACCGGCGGCATCACCCTGCCCGCGGATGGCAGGCCCGGGGTGTTTCGCACGATGGTGCAGCATCGCGGGGTGCTCTCGCGCCTCGGCCTCGCCGCCGCCTCGCTCTCGGCGGTGCGGTCGGCGCGGCAGGTGGTGCTGCCGCTGTGGGGCGTGTCGCTCGCGCTTGACGCGCAGACCATCTCGCTCGTGGTGGGCATCGCGGGCGCCATCGACTTCGCGCTGTTCTACGCGAGTGGGCAGGTGATGGATCGCTTCGGCAGGCTGTGGGCGGCGTTGCCCGCAATGCTCCTCATGGGTAACGGCTTCATCGTGCTCGCGTTCACGCACGACGTGCCGCAGGCGACGATGTGGTTTGCGATGTTCGCCGCGGTGATCGGGGTCGGCAACGGGCTTTCCAGCGGCATTCTCCTCACCCTCGGCGCAGACGTGGCGCCGAAGGGCGACCCGGCCCCGTTCCTCGGCTCGTGGCGCACGCTTACCGACGCGGGCGGGGCGACGGCTCCGGTGCTCTTCTCGGGCATCGCCGCGATCTCGACGCTCGGGGTCGCGACCGCAGCCATGGGCGTGATTGGTCTCGTCGGCGCGCTCGGTTTCCTGCGCTGGGTGCCGCGCTACATCAAGCGGCCGCCCGCGAAGTAGCCGGAATTTCGAGCGACAGGGGTGGATCGGGGCGCCTACTCGCGCTCCCCGAGTCTGGCCCTGATCAGGTCGCGGGCGGTGAGCTGATGCTCACGTTTGCCATAGTGATCGGCGGTGAGCCCCGATACGAACACCCCCGGATCGATCTCGAGCGCGGTGGCGATGCGGATCAGCGACTCCACCGTGGGGCTCGACACCCCGCGCTCGATCTTGCCAATCGTCGTCCAGTTGATCAAGGAGAGCTCGCCCAGATCTTCAAGCGAGATGCCGAGTTCGTGTCGCGCGGCCCGAAGGCGGCGGCGAGTTCCACGGCGGCGTGGGAGTGAGAGGTGGGCACGGCTCAAGCGTGCTCGCCTCGAACGAAAAAATCTAGTGCGGAGATGCACACAGTACAAAAAAATGTGACCCACCTGTGAGTCTTGCAGGGGGAGACCTCGCCGCGTGGGGTTTCGCTCCCATAGACTGGAATCCCGCATGAATGTATCGCGGACGCATCGCTCAGCAGCATCAGCAGAGCAGCGGCGAAGCACTGAACAGCCGAGATTTCCAGCGAGGGGCCCCGTCGACCGTGAGCACTAACGATCGTTCCGAGCGTCTGCGCATCGTCATTGGTTGCGACACCTTTGCGCCAGATGTCAACGGAGCCGCCCGCTTCGCCGAGCGCCTTGCCGCCGGCCTCGTCGAGCGCGGCCACGAGGTGCACGTGATTGCCCCCGGGTTTCGGTGGCGCCGATCCACCCCTCGCGTGGAGTCGATCGAGGGCGTGCCCATGATGCTGCACCGCCCGCCCGCCCTGCGCTGGTACCCGCACGATTGGCTGCGCTACGTGCTGCCGTGGCGCGCGCGGCACTATGCCAGGCAGGTGCTCGATCAGGTTCGGCCGAATGTCGTGCACATTCAATCTCACATTGTGATTGGCCGGGCGCTCTCGAAGGAGGCGCAGAGGCGCGGCATCCGCATCGTCGCCACCAACCACGTGATGCCAGAGAACGTGCTTGACTTCACCCTGCTGCCAAAGTGGGCCGAGCGCTCCTTCGTGCGTTGGGCCTGGCGCGATGCCGACCGCGTGCTGAACCGGGCGAGTGCGCTCACCACGCCCACCCGCCGGGCCGCGGCTTTCCTCGAGCAGAACACGAGTCAGCGCGACGTGCTCGCGGTCAGTTGCGGTCTCCGTGCGTCCAACTACACGGCAGACCTCAGCCCGCGCGCGCGAAATCGGCTCGTCTTTGTGGGGCGGGTCACCCTCGAAAAAGAGATCGACGTGATCCTGCGCGCCCTCGCGCGTCTCGACCCCGACCTGGGTGTGACGCTCACGATTGTCGGCGATGGCGATCAGCGTAAGAGCCTCGAGAAGCTGGTGATTGAGCTCGGGTTGGCCGGCCGTGTGCACTTCACCGGCCGGGTCAGCGACGAGGAACTGCGCCGTCACCTCACCGAAGCGAGCATCTTCGTGATCGCGTCGATCGCCGAGTTGCAGTCGATCGCCACGATGGAGGCGATGGCATCGGGCCTGCCGATCCTCGCCGCTGACGCGGTGGCCCTGCCGCACCTCGTGACCGACGGCGAGAACGGGTTTCTCTTCCAGCCCGGCAACGTGGAGGAACTTGCGGCGAAGATCACACACGTGCTCGGCTTTAGCGACGAGGAGTACCTGCGTATGCAGCAGGCCTCGCTCGATGCGGTGAAGGTGCACGACCTCGATCGCACCCTCGACACCTTCGAGCGGTTGTATCGCGGCGAAGCCGCAACGGCCTGACCGGGCAGCGCGTCGTGCACATCCTCATCGTCACCGACCAGCATCCCGACTCGCTCGGCGGGGCGCAGGTCGCCATTCGCGCGCAGAGGTGCGCGCTCGAGCATGCTGGGCATCTCGTCACGATCGTCGCGCCTGCCGCGCCAACCACGCCTCGTCGGGGCACCGCCCGGCAGGGGGCCGAGTCGACAGACGCGGGTGCTCCGGTTCGCGAAACAGCGGTGGATCCGGTACGCCCGGCAGTCGACAAGCTCCCCGCGGGTTCGATTATTGCGATCCCCTCGCTCCCCATCACCCGCGACCGCGAGTACGCGATGAGCTGGCCCGGCGCCCGCACCGACCGGGCGCTTGCCGCGGTGCTGCGAGGTCTGCCTCCGGTGGACCTGGTGCACCTCGAGGGTGACTTCTGGGGGGCGCTGATCGGGCTGCGCGCGGCGCGTGGGCTGCGCGTGCCCGTGCTGCACACGCTGCACAACAACGTCGACGAGGGAACCCGTGCGGTGACCCCACTCGCGCCGATCGTGTTTCAGGGGCTGCGCCTGTGGCGCGCGCTGGCCCTGGGCAGGCCGCGTGGGGCAGTGGATCGCGATGCCCGAGGGGCGTGGCGGTACCTGGCTGAACTCGCCGCAGAGGCGACGGTTGTGTCAGCCCCGTCGAAGCACTTCGCCGATCAGCTGATGCGGCGCGGGGTGGCGCGCGAGGTGCTCGTGACCCGCAACGGGGTTGACGACGAGCTCATCGCCGCGGTCCGAGGGGCGCCCCGCGCGGAGCGCAGCCGCCCGAGGCTCGTCTGGTTGGGCCGCATGAGCCACGAGAAGCGGGTGCTGGAGTTTATCGATGCGCTGGCGCTGTCGCGCGTGGATGCCGACGTCACGCTGTACGGGGCCGGGCTGCTGCTGCCGCAGGTTCGGGCGCGCGTGGAATCGCTGGGTCTCTGGGATCGCGTCACGCTCGCGGGCCCCGTGCCGCACGAGGCAGCGCTCGCCGCGATCCGCGATGCGGACGCACTCGTGCAGACCTCGATCGGGTTCGAGACGCAGGGGCTCACCCCATTTGAGGCGGCGCTCGTGGGCACCCCGACCATCTTCTGTGACCCCGCGATCGCTGCCGATGTCGCGGTCACCCCGTCGTGGCTCGTGGCTGACTCATCGGTGGAGTCTTTGGCCGCGACCCTGGCCGAGTCGGTGACGTCGCTCGCCGCGGCGCCCGGCGAGCTGCGGGTGCCGTTCGCGCAGGCGCGAGAGTTTCTGCAGTCGGCGCAGTCGGAGCGGCTGCTGGAGGTCTACGAGCGGGCCCGCGCGGCGCGCAAGCCGTAACTCCGGTCGGAGATTTCACTCCGGCGCTCGTTGTCATAGAGCAGCCGGTCGCGGCAGTAGACGCGGACGCGGACGATCGCGGGGAGGGCTTCGAGCGCGGCGACGACCTCGGGCGAGCCGGCCAGGGCCGTCTCGTGCGCCTCGGGCGGGGTCCACCGTGCCGACAGCGGGTTCTTCGCGGCGAGGAAGCGTTGCTCGGCGGCCAGCCGCGACACCGAGGCGGGCGTGCCGACGGTGACGACCTCGACCCGGTAGCCGGCCTCGGCGAACCGGGCCGCGGTGCCGGTGACCATCGCCGGATCGCGGAAGGTGCCCTCCAGCAGCACGGGATAGCGGTGCTCGATCGCATGGTCGAGGGCGAGGCGGATCAGCCCGGCCGAGGTGGGCGCGGTCGCCGCGGGCATCCCCAGCGGGTCGTCAGCGACCAGGCTCCGGTAGCCGGGGTGGTAGCGGCGCAGGTCGTCGCCGGTGATCGAGACGAGTTCGGGGTGCTCGGCGCGGATCGCGGCCTGCCCGCGGGTCTTGCCCGCCGCCGGCTGCCCGCCCAGCAACACCAGCATCGGTGCGCCGGTCGGGATGGGCGGGAAGATCGCCGCACGCACGGCGAGGTCGAACACCTGCCGCAACCGCGCCTCGGACGCGGCTTCCGGTTCGGTCACGCGATCCGGGCTTCGTCCTGCCCGGTGAGGACGTGCGCCTCGTCCAGCCACGCCTGCTGCTGCGCGATCAGGCCGGCGCGGTCCTCGGGGTTCAGGGCGGCCTGCTGCTGGTCGACCAGGCGGACCCGCGCGGCCCAATGCTCGCGCTCGGCCTCGTCGGTGGCGGCGAGCTGGCGTTCGATCAGGACGGCCGACAGGCTCGTGGCGGTCTGCGCGGTGATGTCGTAGAGCACCACGTCATCGACGTGGCGGGCGTCGTACCAGGCGCGCAGCGACTCGGCCGGGATGGTTCCGGGGATCGTCACGCTCATCAGGTCACCTCCGCTTCGTCTTGTCTCATCCTACCGTGGACCCCCTCGCCCGGACCCGCTCCCTGCCGTTTGCGGGGTCGGGACGGAGGCCGCAATGCCCGAGCGCAGCGAGCGGCTTGCAGCAGCCGGCACGATCCCGCACGCTGAAAGAGCGGGTGTGGGTGGTCTGGACCGTGATACCGGCCCGAGAAGTACAACTGATCATTCTCTTGGCGGGAACACGACCCTGGTGACTCGCTCTCCTTCCCTCGCCTTCAGAAGCTCCTGGGCGTGACATCAGGGAACCTCGCCACGCATCTGCGCAAGCTCGAAGACAGTGGGTACATCCGTGTTCGCAAAGTCCTCGAAGGACGTAGCCCTGTCACCTACATCGGACTGACCGAGGACGGACGCACCGCTTTCCGCGTCTACAAGAAGAACCTCCGAGCACTTCTCGAAGACCCGATGTAATCGTGTCGGCGCCAGAACTCGAGCCGTGGCCGTCAGAAGCTATCCGGCTCGGCCTTGGCGTCCGGGTGGGAGCAGTCCGCGGGCGCGGGCGCGGGTGACCCAGCCCTGCACGGTCTTGAGGGGAACGCCGCTGATGTCGGCCATCGTCGCTGACGGGTTGGGGTCGCCCCGGCCGGCGAGCCGGCCATGCTGGAGGGCGACCAGCTCGTAGAAGTCGGGGGTCTTCTTCGGGTCGCCCAGCGCGTTGAGCAGGTCGCGCTCGGACACCTTGCGGCCAGACGGGAGGACGATCTTGCCGCCGGTGATCGTCTCGGTGCGCGTCATGGCGAACAGCCGCTTGTTGATCGCCGCCTCGATCCGCGCGGTCGGCAGCTCGCGCAGCAGTTGGCTGGTGATCGGGTCGCCCGGTCGCCACGGGAGGTAGATGACGCCGGTGATCCGTACCTCCTCGGGCACGGCGAACATCTGTCTCTGGAGGCGGATGAGCACGCGGGTCGCTGTGGCGGTGTGCTCGATGTAGCGCCAGCGCCCGTCGATCGTCTCGTTCGCCTCGGAGTCGAGCTGCGCCTGCCGGTCGGCGTCCGTCACAGCCTGGTCGTTGTAGCCCAAGATCGCGTCGATCTGCTCGCTCGCGTCGTCGTCCCGCTCGCCGGGGAATCGGGACGCCAGGTGCCACCCGTCGGGCAGATCAGCGCGGACGATCAGGCCGTCGTAGGACTGATCGCCGGGGCGACGCGGGGGTGCGGGCATATTCCGAGTGTAGCGAGTCTGAGAGTTATCTAAGGTACTTGCGGCTATCCCTGGTGTGTGATGTAATCTGAGATACCCGCAAGAGTCTCAGCGGGTTTGGTGTCGGAAGGAGGCCGCGATGGGCGAGGATGCCGAGGCCGTCGTGCAGACCGGGCCGGCGCCGCTGTTCTACTCCGAGGAGGAGACGGCCGCGCTGCTCGGCATCCACCGCACAACCCTTCGCACCCTCGCCCTGGACGGCCGCGCCCCGGTGGAGCCGATTCGGCTCACCCAGCACAAGCGCGTCTACCGCCGCGTCGACGTCGAGCGCCTTGCCGGGCTGCGGCAGTAGGACGGGGCGGACATGGGAAGCATCGAGTCCTACGAGACGGCCAAGGGCCGTCGCTATCGGGCGCTGTACCGGCGACCCGACAAGAAGCAGACGCAGAAGCGCGGCTTCACCACCAAGAAGGCCGCAGAGCTGTTCCTGGCGACCACAGAGGTCGACATCGCCCAGGGCCGCTACCTCGACCCGTCCCTGGCGCGGGTGACCGTGGCCGACTGGCTCCAGACCTGGCTGGCAGCCAGGGGCGACCTGCGGGCGACGACCCGCAGCCGGGTCGAGAACATCATCAAGAAGCACATCGTTCCCGAACTCGGTACCATCCCGATCGGCAACCTCGCCCGCCTGCGAGTGCAGGAGTGGGCCTCGGCGCTGCCCGGCGCTCCCGCGACGGTGCGGAAGATCGTGAACGTGCTCTCGGGTGCCCTGCGGTTCGCGGTCGAGGACGGGCGGCTGCCCTCCAACCCGGCGCAGCGGCTCAAGCTCCCGAAGCCGACGAAGGCGCGCAAGCGGTACCTGTCCCACGATCAGGTCGCCGCGCTCGCCCAGGCGATCGACCAGGCGAAGGACGGCCGCGAGTACGGCTACGGCCTCGTCGTGCTCGTGCTCGCCTACTGCGGGCTGCGGTGGGGCGAGCTGTCGGGGCTGCGGATCGGCGACCTCGACCTCGACGCGAAGAACCCGCGGCTGACGGTCGAGCAGACCGTCGTGGCCGACAAGGGCTACCAGCGGATCGAACCGCCGAAGGACTACGAGCACCGGAGCATCCCGATCCCGGCGTTCCTCGTCGGGCTGCTGCGCGCGCAGATCGCCGGGCGCCCCGCCGACGCCCCGGTGTTCTACGGCATCCGCACCGGCACCTGGCTTCGGAACCACGTCTACCGGGTCGGCTGGTTCGATGACGCGGCGGCTGCGGTCGGGATCAAGGGCCTCACGCCGCACGAGCTGCGGCACACCGCCGCGTCGCTGGCCGTCAGCGCGGGGGCGAACGTGAAGGCCGTGCAGCGGATGCTCGGGCACGCCTCGGCCGCCGTGACGCTCGACGTGTACGCCGACCTGTTCGATGACGACCTGGACAGTGTTGCCACGGCGCTCAACGCGGCCGCGATGCAATCAGATGTTGCCAATCTGTTGCCAAAGGCCGCATAGAGCCCTCTCGGACCCCTACGGCGGAAACGCGAAAACCCCCGGATGACCGGGGGTTTTCCTGTTGGTGACCCCAGCGGGATTCGAACCCGCGTTACCGCCGTGAGAGGGCGGCGTACTAGGCCGCTATACGATGGGGCCGTACCTTTTTCGCTGCGTAAGCAACCGTTCGATTATGCCATGACGATCGACGCCTCACCAAATCGAGACCGGACGGGGCGCCCGGCTTGCCCCGATCGCACGACAGGCGTTGACTGAGCGACATGCGCGTCACCAAACACGAACACGCCTGCCTGCGTCTGGAGCGCGAGGGCAGCCAGCTGCTCATCGATCCGGGAAGCTTCACGCTTCCGCTGCAGGATCTCGCCGGGACCGTCGGAGTCGTGCTCACCCACGAACACCCCGACCACTGGACGCCCGAGCATCTCCGCCGCATCCGGGAGCACGCGTCCGACGTGCCGATCTACGGCCCCCAGGGCGTCGCAGACGCGGCCGCCGAGTTCGGCCTCACCGTCGTCGCTCCCGGGGACGCCGTGACGGTCGGCCCCTTCTCGCTCCGCTTCTTCGGCGGGCGCCACGCCGTCATCCACGAGTCGATCCCTGTGGTCGACAACGTGGGCGTGCTGGTCGACGAGGAGTTCTACTACCCCGGCGACTCCTACGCCGTCCCCGCGGGCGCGGACGTCCGGCTGCTCGCCGCCCCCGTCGGCGCTCCGTGGCTGAAGATCGGCGAGGCCATGGACTTCGTCCTCGCCGTGAAGCCGGAGCACTCGTTCGCGACGCACGACATGACACTGTCCCGCATCGGGCTCGACATGCACCGCGGGCGTCTGCACTGGGCCACCGAACAGGGCGGCGGACGGTTCAGTCCCCTCGATCCGGGCGACGCGATCGATCTCTGACACCCCGACGACGACGGATGCCGCGACCCCCGGTCACTCCGGGAGTCGCGGCATCCGTTCGTATGAGCCGATCAGGCCTCGGCGTCGTGGTCGGTCTCCAGGAACGCGACGAGCGAGTCGAGCGCGGCATCCGCACCCTCGCCCTCGGCCTTGAGCGTGACGACGGTGCCCTGCGTGGCGCCGAGTCCCATCAGCGTGAGGATGCTGCCGGCGTTGAGGTCAGGACCGCCCTCGACCGCGATCGTCACGGGGACGCCGGTCTGCTGAACGGCCTGCACGAAGAGCTTCGCGGGGCGCGCGTGCAGACCCGAGCTGCTGGCGACGGTGGCCTGGCGTTCTGCCATGGGATCCTCCTTGGATCGGTCGTTTTCTTCTGTCTTCGAGCCTAGGCGCTGACGGCTTCGGGAGAAACCGCGTTGGCGCCGGACATACCCTCGTTGGCGGCCGATCCGCGGCGCGCGAAGCGCTTGAGAGCGACGACCGAGAAGGCCGCGACGACCGTACCCGCGGCGATGGCGACGAGCCACAGCCAGAAGTTGTCGATCGCGAAGAAGACGAACACGCCGCCGTGAGGCGCCTTGCTCGTGACGGCGAACGCCATCGAGAGGGCACCGGTGACCGCGCCGCCGAGCATCATGGAGGGGATGACCCGGAAGATGTCGGCCGCGGCGAACGGGATCGCGCCCTCGGAGATGAACGCCGCGCCCAGCAGCCAGGCCGCCTTGCCGTTCTCGCGCTCCGGCTCGGTGAAGAGCTTGCGGTCGATGACGGTCGAGGCGAGGGCCATCGCGAGCGGCGGCACCATGCCGGCGGCCATGACGGCGGCCATGATCTGCAGGTAACGCTCGTCACCGGCGATGCCGGCGGCGAGGTTGCCCGTCGCGAACGCGTAGGCGACCTTGTTGACGGGGCCACCGAGGTCGAAGCACATCATGAGGCCGAGGATGATGCCGAGGATGATCACGCCGGCGCCGGACAGGCCCGACAGCCAGTCGTTGAGCGCCTTGGTCAGCCACGCGATCGGTCCGCCGAGGACCAGCAGCATGAGCCCGGAGGCGAAGATCGAGCCGAGCAGCGGGATGATCACGACGGGCATGAGACCGCGCAGCCAGCGCGGCACGTCCAGACCGTTCAGCCAACGTGCGGCGACACCGGCGAGCAGACCACCGACGATGCCGCCGAGGAAGCCGGCGCCCATGAAGCCCGCGACGGCACCCGCCACGAACCCGGGGGCGATACCGGGGCGGTCGGCCATGCCGTACGCGATGTAGCCGGCCAGTGCCGGCACGAGGAAGCCGAACGAGAGCGCACCGATCTTGAACAGCACGGCGCCGAGGTACACGATGAGCGAGGTGTCACCGAGGTTCCACAGGGTGGAGGCGCCGAGGATCTTGTCGGCGTCGAACGCGATCGTGTAGCCGCCGAGCAGGAAGCCGAGCGCGATCAGCAGACCACCGCCCGCGACGAACGGGATCATGTAGCTGACGCCGGTGAGCAGCGCCCGCTTGATGCTCGCGCCGTACGACTCCCCCGCACCCGACGTCGCGGTGGATGCCGCTGCCGCCGAACCGCTCACGCGCGCGGCGTTCGGGTTCTTCGCGGCGGCGATCGCCTCGGCGACCAGCTGAGCCGGCGCTTCGATGCCGCGCTTGACGCTCGCGCGCACGACGGGCTTGCCCGCGAAGCGCTGCGGCTCACGCACGTCGACGTCGACGGCGAAGATGACGGCATCCGCCGCCTCGATGATCTTCGGGTCGAGCGCCTTGTATCCGCTCGAGCCCTGCGGCTCGACGATGAGGTCGATGCCGTCCTTGCCGCCCTGCGCGGTGAGCGCGTCGGCGGCCATGAAGGTGTGCGCGATGCCGGTGGCGCAGGCGGTGACCGCGACGATGCGCGCGGGGCGCCCGTCGATGAGGTGCGCGCTGTCCGCGGCTGCGGCGGCGGCGGGCGCCGCGGCCGGTGCCGCGGTGCCGGAGACGGCGGCCGTCACGAGGGCGACGACGTCCTCGGCCGTCGCGGCCGAACGAAGACCCGCGGTGAAGTCCTCGCGCATGAAGCTGCGGGCCAGCTGGGACAGCACGGCCAGGTGCTCCTCGGCGGCGGTGTCGGGGGCCGCGATGAGGAAGACGAGGTCGGCGGGGCCGTCGTCGGCGCCGAAGTCGATGCCGGGCTTCAGCCGCGCGAACGCCAGCGTCGCCTCGCGCACCGCTGCGCTCTTGGCGTGCGGGATCGCGATGCCGCCCGGAAGGCCGGTCTCGTCGGTCTGCTCGCGCTTCCAGGCGTCGGCGGCGAGGGCTGCGGCATCCGTCGCCCGTCCCGTCGCCGCCACGCGGGCGGCGAGGGCGTCGATGACGGCCCGCTTGTCGGTGCCGAGCGACTCGTCAAGGCTGACGAGCGCCGGCGTGATGATCTCTGACACGGTGACCTCCAGTGGTCGTTTGGGTACAGGGTGGGTTTTCAGAGGGCGAGAGGCCTCACCGGCACGTCGCCGGGGAGGAGGTCGGTGGGGGTGGGGGCCTGTGTTCCCGGCAGGGCGGCCGCCGCCGACCCGTAGCGGATGCCGCTGCGCACCCGCTCGTCGGGAGCAGCGCCGGCGACGTCGGCGAGCAGGAACCCGGCCAGCGAGCTGTCCCCCGCGCCCACGGTGCTGCGCACACGCGTGGGCGGAGGGGTACCGAACCAGGCGCCGTCGGGGTCGACGAGCACGGCGCCGTCGCCGCCGAGCGTGACGAAGGCGGCCCCGACGCGGGTCGGTACGAGCTGGCGCGCGACGGCGAGCACCGCCTCGGGCAGCGGCAGCTCCGCGTCCAGAGCGACGCCGGCCAGCTCCACCAGCTCCTCATCGTTGGGCTTGATGAGGTCGGGGCGTCCGCGCTCGACGACCGCGCGCAATGCGGGGCCGGACGTGTCGACCGCGATGCGGGGAGCGGATGCTCCGGCGGCGCGAACGGCGGTGATCACGTCGACGTAGAAGTCCTCCGAAAGGCCCGGCGGAAGCGAGCCCGCCAGCACGAGCCAGTCGGCATCTGCCGACGCGCGCACGGTCGCATCGATGAGCGTCGCCGCATCCTGCGCGGTGCGCGTGACGCCCGGAAGGTTGATCTTGGTCGTCACGCCGTCGCTGTCGGTGAGCGTCAGGTTCGCGCGGGCGGTGCCCGGCAGCGGCACCGCGAGAACCGGCACGTGCGCGGAACGCAGCACGGCGGCGAACGGGTCGTCGGCATCCAGCGGGAGAACGGCGCGCGTCGCGACGCCGGAGCCGGCGAGCACGCGGGTCACGTTGATGCCCTTGCCCCCGGCATCCTCGCGGACCGAGAGTGCAGACTGCACTTCGCCCACGCGCAGCGCGTCGGACAGCGTCACGGTGCGATCGAGAGACGGATTGGCGGTCAGGGTGACGATCATGCGATCCACACCTCCACATCGGCGTCGCCGAGGGCGGCGACGAGGTCGGCAGGGGGCTCGGCGTCGGTGACGAGGATGTCGAGGTCGGCCAGACGGCCGAAGGAGACGAGCAGTTCGCCGTCGAACTTCTCCGCGTCGGCGAGGACCACGATCCGGCGGGCCGAAGCGATGACGGCACGCTTGACGGCCGCCTCGTCGGGGTCGGGAGTGCTCAGCCCGAATGCGGCCGACAGCCCGTTCGTGCCGATGAAGGCGAGGTCGGGACGAAGGCGCGAGATCGCATCGACGGTCTGCGCCCCCACCGCGGCGGCCGTCAGACCGCGAACGCGGCCGCCGATCGCCGTGAGGTTCAGCGCCGGCGCTCCGGCGAGCAGGTGCGCGACCGTCATCGAGTGCGTGACGACCTCGAGCGGGTGCGCCGTCGTGGCGCGCTGAGCCAAGAGTCCCGCCAGCGCGGCCGTGGTGGTGCCCGCGTCGATGTATACCGAGCCGTCACCGTGGGTGCCGATGGCGTCCAGCGCGCGCGCCGCGATGGCGAGCTTCGCATCGGTGCGACGCTGAGTGCGCTCGACGAAGGAGGTCTCCGCGGTACTGACGCGGGTGCGGGCGACGGCTCCCCCGTGCACGCGACGCACGAGGCCCGCCGACTCGAGCTGATCGAGGTCGCGGCGAACCGTCTCGGTCGTCACGCCGAAGCGGCGGGCGAGATCGATGACAACGACCCGACCCTCAGTGGTGATCAGCTGCTCGATGAGCTGCTGTCGCTCCGTTGCGTACACGGTTCCTCCTTGAATAGCCACACGTTACAACACAAACACAGCCGCATCAACACACCAGCCCGGGAAAAACCACATCACGCGCAGAAGGGCCCCGATCCGAAGACCGGGGCCCTTCTGCCGCGCGGCGCGCGGAGGGATGCCGAGGCTCAGGCCTCGCTCATCACCGTGACTTCCTGCTGACCGCGTGCGGCCAGAGCGGCGGCGCGAGCGGCGATGCGACGCTCCTGTTCGATCTGACCGGCATCCAGCGTCTCCTGGTCGACGGGGTAGCTGTCCACCTTGTTCACACCGTTGTACTTGGCGATGTAGGCGTCCAGCTCCGGGCCGGACTCCCACGAGGTGATGAGGCAGTAGCGCGGCTCGGTTCCGTAGTGGGCGGCGGCGTGCCACAGCCGCTGCGTGTCGACGATCAGCTGCGCGCCGGCCGGCAGCGCGATACGCGTCTCCTCGCTCGGATCGGTGCGGTTCTCACGCAGCACGAAGTAGCTCGTGGTGTCGTCCGTGAGGTTGAAGAACCCGCGCACCACCCAACCCGTGCCATCCGGGTTCAGACGGTTGTTGTCGTCCTGGTGCAGGTTGTAGAGGCAGTCCGCGTACGTGTTGGGCTGCAGCTCGATGATCCGGCAACGTCCGACGTTCGCACCCGGCTCCATCGCGCGCGCTGTCAGCGTCGGTGCGATGGCGGTCTGCGAGTCGATCCAGACGCCGTCCTTGTCGGTGCGCGGCGGCTTGTGGTTCCAGAAGCCGTTGCACTCGATCTCACCCTTGGCCGAGGCCAGCGGTGCGAAACGAGTGTCGCCCGAAGACTTCCAGTCGACGTATTCGACGTCGAGCCATTCCTTCGGATCGATCTCGTTGTTGTAGCGGTCGAGGACGACGTAACCGGTCTCCTCGAGAGCCGCGCTCTTGATGTAACCCATGACGGATTCAACCTTTCTGCCGGACAAGCGAAGTTTTTACAGGCCCGGCCGAGGCAAGCCTACAGAGCGCCCATGTGAACGCGATTAGACTCGACGGCGGTCATCGAGAGCGAGCGCGGAGGCGACACGGACAGTATGAACAGCGGTACGCATCTCGCCCCCTCGGTCGCGGCGGCACACGTCTCGGCCACCGCTGTCGCGACGATCCGCTGGCTCTCGGCATCCGACACGACCATCGTCGTCCCGGTGTATCAGCGCCAGTACCGATGGGACATCGGCGGGTGCGAGCAACTGCTCGCCGACGTGCGCGCTGTCGCCGATGCCGGCGCCGGACAGACACACTTCATCGGTTCGATCCTGTCGACGGCGTCGGCCTCCTCCGACGACGATGCGCACCTGGTGCTCATCGACGGACAGCAGCGCATCACCACTCTGATGCTGCTGGTCGCCGCCCTGCATCACACGCTGCGCGACGACGACCCCGCACTCGCGGCCGAACTCGAGCGCGTCCTGGTGCGCAGCGACGATCCGACGCGCACCAAGCTGCGTCCGCACCGGGCGTGGGCCGATGTCTTCGAGAGCGTCGTGCTCGGTCGCCGAGAGGCGGGCGAGCAGATGCGCGAATCACGGTTCGACGACAACTATGCGTTCTTCCGCAGTCAGATCCGCCCCGACGAGGCCGCCCACATCTGGCGGGGCCTGGAGCGCCTCGAACACGTGTCGATCACCCTGGGCGCAGACGCGAACGCCCAGCAGACCTTCGAGAGCCTCAACTCCACCGGCGAGCCGCTGCGTGATCATGAGCTGATCCACAACTACGTCCTGATGGGACTCTCGCACGCCGAGCAGGGCGAGATCGAAGACGAGTATTGGATGCCGATCGAGCACGACACCGGCGAGCAGATCGGCGACTTCTGGCGCCACTACCTGGTCATGCTCACCGGGCGCGAGGTCACGGTCGCCGGTGAGCGGGGCGTCTACGACACCTTCCGTTCCCAGTTCCCACGCCTCGACCTCGCGACGCTGCGGGAGCGCGCCGCGCAGTGGCGTCGCTACGCGGGCATCTACCGGATCCTCCTCGATCCGGCGCGCGCCGACGACCCCGTGATCGCACGACAGCTGGCCTACCTCAACACCTTCGGACGCGGCATGTACCCCCTGGCGCTTCGACTGCTTCACGAGCACATCGAGGGCGACCTCAGCGCTGCCGAGCTGCGTGTCTCGCTCGAGCACGTGCAGTCGCTGCTGCTGCGACGCACCGTCGTGGGCGTGACCACCGACCGCCTCGTCGCACGCCTGTGCCGTGCCGCTGCGGTGTCGAGCGACGCCCTGGTGCAGGCGATCGCCCGCATCACACCGTCTGACGAACGGACCCGGGTGGGGCTCAAGTACACGGCACTTCCGCACCCCTCCTACGTGTTGAAGCGTCTGGCGGGCGACATCGATCTTCCCGGCATCGACCTGGAGCACGTCGCACCCGCTGCGCCCTCCGACGACTGGTCGCCCGACGGCATCCGCCGATGGGCCGACCTCACCGACGACGAGCAGAACAGCTTCCGTGCGCTGGCACCCACACTCGGCAACCTGACGCTGCTGGAAGAGCATCTTTTCGAGCGGGCGTTCGACGCCTCGTTCCCCCCGAAGCGTGCGGTGTACGACGAGAGCGCCGTCGAGATCACCCGCGCGATCGCCCGCACCGAGTCGTGGAGCACGGCAGCCATCGCCGCGCGCACGCAGGCGCTGACCGAGCTGTTCCTCCAGGTGTGGCGCCGCCCCGCCGTCGTCAGCATCGACGACGACAATCTGACGCCGATCCTGGATGCCGTGAAGCGGCGCGGCTGGCCGCGCGGATGGCAGCGCGAGTTCGACTACGTCGAGTTCCGCGGCGAGCACTGGGAGGTGACGGACATCCGCTACCTCTTCAACCGCATCTTCAAGCGTCTCTGGGCCGACTCCCGCCAGAGCGTCATCGATTTCAGCGCGCGGCGCGGCGGACCGGTCTATCCCGCGAAGGCGTGGAACGGCCAGTGGGACGAGCTGGGCGACGGCCGCTACCTCTACATGGGCTGGGACTCGAAGTACATGCTCACTGCGGTTCAGGGCGTGCTCGACGAGGCGGGGTGGGCCTCGGAGGTGTTCGTCAAGTACTCCTACATCGGTAACGCGATGAAGTGATCGGCGCCGTCATGCCTCGTCGATCGGCCACGCCTCGCCGCTCCCGTACCGAGCGCGGCTCAGCGCGGCGCTGGCGCGACGTGCGGCGGCAGGTCGACGCCCTCGACGTCGCGACCTTCGCCGCGGTGGCGCGCACGCACAGCCCGTTGCTGGACGCGACGATGCCGGCGCTGACGCGTGCCGCCGACCGTTCGGTGCTGTGGATGGCGATCGCGGGTCTGCTCGCGCTCACCGCCCGCCCACGCGGCCGGCGTGCTGCGGCGCGCGGGCTGGCGGCCATCGGGGTCACGAGTCTCCTCGCGAACCAGGTTTCCAAGCGGCTGCACCGCCGCCCTCGACCGTCCATCACGCAAGTGCCGACGCAGCGGCTGGCCCGGCGGATTCCCGACTCGACGTCGTTCCCGAGCGGTCACTCGGCCAGCGCCATGGCCTTCGCCGCCGCCGCATCCGCCGAGATGCCCACGCTGACCGTTCCGCTGCGCGCCCTCGCCGGGCTCGTCGGGTTCTCTCGCGTCGCCACCGGCGCCCACTACCCGTCCGATGTGGCGGCAGGCTTCGCCCTGGGCGAAGCGATCGCCTGGCTGACGACCCGCGTCGTCCCGGTCGAACGCGTGGACCCGCTGCAGGATGCTCTCGCCGTGCATGCCGGCACGCCCCGGCCCGACGGCGCGGGAATCGCACTGGTGATCAATCCGCGCTCCGGCTCCGGGCGCGCGGCGCGCATCCTTCCGACCGTGCGGCGGGCCCTCCCCCGCCTGCGGGTCGTCGAGCTGGACGCGGACGACGACTACGCGGCCGTCATCCGCGCGACGGCAGCCGACTGCGAGGTGCTTGCCGTCGCCGGCGGGGACGGCACCGTCCAACAGGCCGCGGCCGCCGCCCGCGAGCACGGCATCCCGCTGGCCGTGCTGCCGGCGGGAACGTTCAACCACTTCGCCAAGGACCTCGGCATGTACCCGCTGTCGACGGCGATCGCGGCGATCCGCGCCGGGACGGTGGCCAAGGTCGACCTCGGTGAGGTCAACGACAAAATCTTCGTGAACACGGCCAGCGTCGGCGCGTACACGGACTTCGTGACGATCCGGGAACGCTACGAACACCGCATCGGCAAGCCGCTGGCCGCGGTCGTCGCCGCGGTGAAGACCCTGGGCACCGCCCGCGCGGTCCGCGTCCGGGTGCGCGATCTCGACGGCGAGACGGTCGACGCCCGCTTCAGCCTCCTCTTCCTCGGCAACGGGCGGTATGAACCACGGGGATTCGCTCCGGTGCACCGCGCGACCCTCGACGACGCGCGACTGGATCTGCGTGTACTGGGCGTCTCACGCCTGGGGTCCCGCGCGCGCGTCTTCGTCGACCTGTTCACCGGGCGGATCTCCCGCAACCGTCGGTATCAGGAGTTCTCGGATGCCGAGTTCGACCTCGAACTGCTCGACGGTCCGTATCGCATCGCCCGTGACGGCGAAGTGGGCGAAGAGGTCGATCATCTCCGCGCGCGCGTGCTTGCGCGCGCCCTCACCGTGATCGCGCCCGCCGCGTCCGCGCGCTGACTCAGGTTGCGGGAGGGCGCAGAGCGCCGGCGGCCGCCGCATCCAGGTAGCGGACGACCGCGAGCACGCGGCGGTGGTCGTCAGCATCCACGGGAAGGCCCAGTGCGTCATAGATGTTCGAGGTGTGCTGGACGATCGCCTTCTCGGTCAGCACCAGGGCTGCCGCGATCCCGGCGTTGCTGCGTCCCTGTGCCATGAGAGCGAGCACCTCCAACTGCCGCGGGGTGAGCCCACCCACCGCACCGCCGAAGCGACCGGCCCGGGCGAGCATCAACTCGACGACCTCCGGGTCGAGCGCGGATCCGCCCGCCGCGACCCGGCGAAGGTCGGCGGTGAACGTGCGCACATCGGCGATGCGCTGCTTCAGCAGATAGCCGACTCCCCCAGCCTGGGCCCCCAGCAGCTCCGTGGCGTACCGGCGCTGCACGTGCTGCGAAAGAACGACCACACCGATCTGCGGGTGAGCGCGACGGACCCGCACGGCCGCCGCGAGGCCCTCGTCGGTGTGGCTCGGCGGCATCCGGATGTCGGTGATGGCCAGATCCGGCACGCGCGCGTCGACGGCCTGTTCCCAGTCCGCCGCGGTGCCGACCGCACCGATGACGCTGAATCCCTCCTTCTCGAGAACGTGCGTCAGCCCTTCGCGCAGCAGCACCTCGTCCTCGGCGATGATCACACGCACGGCAGCTCGACTCCCACTCGGGTGCCGCCGCCGCGCGGCGACACGATCTCGACGGCGCCTTCGAGGGCAGCGACCCGGTCGTGCAGACCACGCAGGCCCGCACCGACTCCGATGCGTGCATCACCGACGCCGTCGTCCTCCACGATGACCGTCAGGCGGTCCTCGCGGAGGGCGACGCTCACCCGCAAGGCCGTAGCGCCCGCGTGCTTGACGGCGTTGGTGAGCAGCTCTGCGATCACGAAGTACGCCGTGTGCGCCGCCGCCGACGACACACGGGACTCGTCGACGTCGGCACTCAACAGAGCCGGCACCTCCGCGCGATCGACGAGTTCCTCGACCGCGGCCACCAGCCCCCTCTCGCGCAGCGGCGCCGGCATGACGTTGTGCACGAGTCGGCGCAGCTCCGTCGCCGCCTCGTCGATGCCGGCCCGCAAGTGCTCCGCGGCCGCGGGGGTGTCCTCGGCGACGACGTCGGCCATCGACTGAGCCTCCAGCGCCAGCAGCACCAGCTGCACCTGGAGTCCGTCATGAAGATCGCGCGCGATGCGTGCCCGTTCGGCGTACGCAGCCTCCATCAACCGACGCCGAGACTGGATGAGCTCCTCGTTCGAGAGGGTGAGCTCCGCGGTGAGACGCTCACGGTCGATCGCGATCGCAAGGATCTCCCCCGCTCGCCTCACCGTCAGAGGATCGTCCGTGACGCGGGTGTCGTAGTCGATGGCCCCGACCAGGCGACCGTCGACGCGCACCGGCACGTGCGCCCTCCCGCCGGCCGGCGCCGCGGGCAGGAACGCGACACCGTCGGCATCCACGAAGCTTCCACTCTGCGCCGACCAGTACACGACCTGGAGACTGTCATCGCCCAGGCTGGCTCGCAGCGCCCGCTCGACGGCCGGCTTGTCGGGGCCCCCGACCGCGAGCCACGCGCTCAGCGACTCCAGCGCCGTGGTGCGAGCGAACGAGCCGGCCACGACGCCGAGGAGGAAGGCCACCGGCAGCCCGGCCATGAGAGCGAGCTGGACGACTCCGACCATGGATGCCGCCGTGCCGGTCAGCAATCGGGGCGCCGCGACGATGCCGAGCACGGCGACGATGCCGTATGCCGACAGTGGCAGCAGGATGCGACGATGGCGACGGTCGCTGATAACGAGGCGGATCGTGAGAATCGCCGCCGTCGCCGTCATCACCAGGGCGCCGAGGACGGGCTGCACCACGCTGATCAGCGCCCCGGCGCGCGGTGCGACCACGCGCAGCGCGTCCAGTCCCGTCGCCGCTGCGTAGCCGGCTATGACGACGCCCACGGACAGGCGACCCCGCAGTCGGCCGGATGGAAAGGCGTGCAACAGGTGAACCGTCACGGCGAACACGGAGGTCGCGAACAACGCGGACACCACGTCGGACAGCGGTAGCTGAAGGTTGCCGAGCCCGCCGAGGCACAGGGCGACGGCTCCGAGCAGGATCAGGGGTCCGGTGCCGTTGGCGGGGCGGCGCCACCACGCGAGCACACCGGCGACCACCCAGATCCACAAGACGACGGTGAACGCGACGAGGGCATTCGCCATGTCGGGGTGCGCCGCGCTTGCGGCCAGCTGCACCACCCCGACGATCACCGCGAACGCCACGATGACCCACAGTGCGAGCTCGAGCGGCAGGACCTGTCGCCGATGTCCTCGCCCGGCGCGTCGAGGCTCCGCTCCACGCGTACGCGGTGTCACCATGCGTCGACCGTACTCCCGGCGACGTCTGCGCGAACGGGACCCAGGTCCATGGCCTCCCGGCGGCGCTCTCCCCTATGGTCGATCCAGCGGAACGCCTTCGCACACGGATCGTCGCCGCACGGCAGGGGGAAGCTCATGGGACAGATCGGCACGATGAGACGCCGCGTCACGCGCGCGACAGCCATCGTCGTAGCGGCGGGGTTCGCCGCCTGCGCGCTGAGCAGTTGCAGCGGAGGGCCTGCGCCATCGTCGACCGTCGCCGTGGACACCGGGACCCGGCCCAACCAGGACGTGGTGGCGCTGTACACGGACCGCGCCGCAGCGGTCGATGCGGCGCTCACTCTGCTGCCGTCACAAATCGACGATGCCTTGCGCCGGTCGAAGGTTCCGGGGCTGGCGGTGGCGGTCGTATCTCACGACGCGGTGCTGTACACGAACGGCTTCGGCGTTCGCGATGAGTCCACCGGCGCGAAGGTCGATGCCGACACGGTCTTCCAGATCGCGTCGCTGTCCAAACCGATCTCCGCCACCATCCTCGCCAAGGCGATGACCCAGGATCCGTCGCTGACCTGGTCGACACCGGCGCACACGCTCATGCCGGGCCTCGCACTCGCCGACCCCTACGTGACCCAGAACATCACCGTCGGCGACTTCTTCGCACACCGCAGCGGCATCCCGACGGGAGGCGGCGATGATCTGGAGGATCTCGGCTTCGACCGGAACTACATCCTCTCCCACCTCAGCGAGATCCCCCTGCAACCGTTTCGGACCACTTACCAGTACTCGAACTTCGGTTTGACGACGGGCGCGGAGGCGGTGGCCGCATCCCGGGGCCAGAGCTGGGAGCAGATGTCGAAGGAACTGCTCTTCAGCCCGTTGGGAATGACCTCGACGAGCACGAGCCACGCCGACTTCCTCTCCGCCCCGAATCACGCGGTGCTGCACGCCCGCATCGGGGAGGACGACTTCCAACCGCTGTTCGATCGCGACCCCGACGCGGAAGCTCCCGCGGGCGGCGTGTCCTCGAACGTGCGCGATCTCGCGACGTGGATGCAGCTGCTCCTCAGCGACGGCTCGCGAGACGGGTCGGCGTTCATCAACTCGGACCCGCTGAACCAGGCGCTCTCGGCCCAGATCGTCAGCTCCCATGCCGGCGACCTCGATCAGCGCCCGGGGCATTACGGGTTCGGCATCAACGTCGGATCCGCCGCGGGCGGCCGCGTCACGCTCAGCCATTCCGGCGCGTTCGGCCTCGGCGCGGCCACCGCCGCCACTCTCGTACCCGACCTCGACCTCGGCATCGTCGTCCTGACGAACGGTGCACCGGTCGGCCTGCCCGAAGCCGTGGTGCAGATCTTCCTCGACGAGGTGATGTACGGGCACCAGTCCCGGGACTGGGTCGACACGATGCACGGCTTCTTCGCCGGTTTCAACGCGCCGTCCGGCGACCTCGCCGGCCAGAGCCCGCCGACGGATGCCGCGGCATCCGCTCCCGCATCGGACTATGTCGGCACCTATACCAGTGCGTATTTCGGCACGCTCACGGTCACCGAGGCCGGCGGTCGACTACGAGGAGCGCTGGGGCCGACGGGGGCGACGACCTTCGACATCACGCCATGGAACGGCGACACCATGGCGTACGTCCCCACGGGTGAGAACGCGCTGCCGGGATCGCTGTCCTCGGTGGTGTTCGCACGTTCCGGCGGCGCGGTGACGACCGCGACGTTCACCTACCTCAACCGCTACCCGCACATCGCGGAGCCCTCGGGCCTGGGTGTGTTCACGCGTCAGCGCTGAGGGCGGCATCGCCCACCGGATAGACACGGTGTCGACCGACGTGGGCGCGTCGTGTGGCGCGCTAGTCTCGCGCCATGGCGAGCACGATCGACTGGTCGGCGAGACTGCGCCGTCTCGACGCCGACGACTGGGCCTCCACGCTGGAGGGCGCGTCGGGGCTGCCCGGACCTCGCGCCAACCTCGACCTCGTGGTCGCGGCCGCGCGGATCGCCGGAGCGTCGGAGATCGATGCGCTCGTGCGCGCGGGCGGCGAGTTCGCGACCATGTGCGCGGCCGCCGCGATCGGGCGCGATGCGGGCGCGCCCGACAGCGAGAAGCGAGCGCGTCGCCTCGCACAGGATCCGCGGTGGCGTGTGCGCGAAGGCGTCGTGATCGGCCTTCAGCTCTGGGGCGACGTCGACCCCGCGGCGATGGCGGAGCTCGTCGCCGCGTGGGCGACGGCGGCGAGCCCGCTCGTCCGACGCGCAGCGGTCGCGGCGATCTGCGAGCCACGTCTGCTGCGATCGTCATCCGCCGCCGCGCGCGCCGTGGAGATCTGCAGGCAGGCCACCGACACACTCCGCGCGCTGCCCACCCCGGGGCGACGGGACCCCGATGTGCGGACTCTCCGCCAGTGTTTGGGCTATGCCTGGAGCGTCGCCGTGGCCGCGGACCCGGCCCCCGGACTCCGCGCGTTTCACGCGCTGTCCAGCGATGACCCCGACGTCGCCTGGATCATTCGCGAGAACCGTCGCAAGAAGCGCCTGCTCTCTCTGGAGGCGGTGACGCCGCATCAGGAGCAGGAGTAGAGCGTGAACCCGCCCGCTCCGCCGCCGGACGAGGTCGACTTCGTGTGGGAGCCGGCCGGTGCGGAAGGCCAGGTGTGCCGCGTCCGACAAGACGCGGCGCGCACGGCGTTGGCGACCTGATCCCCCTTGGGGGCGTGATCCCTGACGACGATCAGGTGCACCCCGGCGCGGATCTTCGCGGTGATCTCGGCCGCAGTGAAGACGACCGCCTGACCGGAGTAGCCGCCATCGGTGAGCACCTCATCGCCGGTCGCGTCGATGACCGGAGCCGCGATGCTCCACGAGTCCGTCAGGAACAGCGGCGCGCCATCGCGCCCTCCTCCCGCCGCACGGGCGGCGGCGACGAGCTCCAGCAGCGGCGGCGTGATCCCCGGCGCACCGCCCCAGATCTGCGGTGGTGACGGGCGGAACGAGGCCGTCACGGCGGCGCGCGGGTCGTCGTGCTTCACGCCGACGTACGCGTCTCCCCCGCTGCCGTCGCGCGCGGCATCCACCACCTGCACGGCGAAGAGCGCGGGTCCTGCCAGAACCGCGACCGCCGCGGCGAGGGCGATCGTCCGGCCGAGACGTCGGCGCCACGGTATCCGCAGAGCACTCGCGACGACGAGCGCGCACATTCCTGCAGTGACGGCGATCATCGCGATCCACAGGGGACGAGGCATCCCCGTCACGACGGCCAGCACCACGCACCACGAGAGCTGCACCACGGTCAGCATCGGCAGGACGAGCCGTCCGGCCCGGCCCGGTGAACGGCGGAGCCGAACCGCCTCATCGACCGCGAAGGCCGCGAGCAACGCCAGCTGCACCCCGATCGCAGACAGATATGCCGTGTGGGGCATGCGTGCCGCCGAGAGGATCGCGGCACCCGTGACCAGCCACACGATCAGGACGACGAACATCGCCGTCGCCGGCGACACGGGCCGAGGTCTGCTCCGACCGCGCCACGTCCGCACCAGCGACCACACACCCAGCCCGACACCGAACAGCGCAGCCGGGTACAGCCACCCGATCTGCCCGAGATACAGCGGATCGATCAGTTTCGTCATCGCCGCCGCGGCGCCGGACGCCGTTTGCGTCCCACCGCCGCTGCGGACGGCACCGTCGATCGCGTTCGGGAAGAGACGATCGATGCCGTTGTAGCCGAAGACCATCGCGAAGACGTTGTTGTCGGTCGAGCCGTCGACGAACGGACGCGACGCTGCGGGAACGAGCTGCATCATCAGCATCCATGACAGCGAGGCCAGGACCGCACTCCCGAGCAGCGCACCGACTCGAGCCACGCGCTGCGGCCAGCGGCCGCCGACGGCGATCAGGGTCCCGATGAGCAGGGCGGGCATCACGAACCAGGCCTGCATCATCTTCGCCTGGAAGCCGACGCCGATGAACAGCCCGGCCCATAACAGCGGCCACCATCGCTTCGTCAGCACGGCGCGCTGCCACCACAGCACCGCCACCGCGAGCGACATCGTGAGGAGTCCGTCTTCCATGGGATGACCGAACATCGAGACGAAGATGGGCGTGGATGCCGCGGCAGCCGCCGCCATGAGCCCGACCGCACGACCGCGCCACCGCAGACCGATCAGCGCGCAGGCGAACACCGTGACCAGCCCCTCGATCACCTGCGGAAGCGCCAGCGCGGAGGTCGACATGCCGAACAGGCGAACGCTCAACGCCTGCGGGACGGCGAAGCCGCTCAGCTTGTCGAGGGTGACCGTGGCGGCGGGATCGAAAGCACCGAACAGCAGTGCCTGCCAGGACTGCGACATCGAACGCGCGGATGCTTCGTAGAAAGAGAAGTCGCCGCCGCGGGCCAGATTCCACGCCGTAAGGACGGCGAAAGCGACCAGGATTGCGGCAAGGGTGACGCGCGCCCACCAGGGCTCGCGCCACCACCGCGGGAGGGCGGGTGTCATCGGCACGGGCCGACGCTAGGCGCGGCGCTTCGGCGCCCGCTCGGCGGGGGCTGAGGGAAGCCTATGAGCGCATCTCACCACTGAGGGTGGATGGCTCCGCGCAGGCGGCGATCGTAGACCTCGTGCACGGCCGCATCGAAAGCGGCGTACGCCACTGGATCGTCCAAGGCCGACGCTGCGGCGGCATTCGCCGTGGCCTGTGCCGGAGTGCGCGCTCCGGGGATCACCGCGGTCACACCGGGCTGCGCCACGATCCACGCGAGTGTGGCCGCCGGGAGGCTCACGCCGTCCGGAAGCGCCGCGGACAGCTCCGTCGCGGCCGCCACGCCGGTCTCGAAATCGACCCCCGAGAACGTCTCTCCCTTATCGAACGCCTGGCCCTCGCGGTTGTAGGAGCGGTGATCGGCGTCGGAGAAGGTGGTGGCGGTGGTGTAACGGCCCGACAGCAGACCGCTCGCCAGCGGCACGCGGGCGAGGACCGCCACGCCCGCGTCGGCCGCGGCGGGCAGGAACTCGTCCAGCGGCTTCAGGCGGAACGGGTTGATGATCATCTGCACGTTCGCCAGCCCGGGTCGACCGAGGACACGCAGGCCTTGGGCGACCGTCTCGACCGATGCCCCGTATGCCGCGATGGCTCCGGCATCGACGAGACCGTCGAGGGCATCGAAGGTGCGCTCGTCGTCGAGAACGGCCGTCGGCGGGCAGTGCAGCTGAACGAGGTCGAGTGTCTCGACGCCGAGGTTGCGGCGAGAGCGGTCCGTCCACACCTGGAAGTTGTCCGCCGTGTAGTTCTCGGCGCGCTGCTCCTGCCGACGCCCCATCTTCGTCGCGACCGTGATGCCGTGACCGGGGTGCGTCGCGAGGAAGCGGCCGATGATCTGCTCCGAGCGCCCGTCCCCGTAGACGTCTGCGGTGTCGAAGAGGGTGACGCCGGCGTCGACGGATGCCGCGAGCACCGCCGCCGCGTCTTCGTCGGAGACATCGCCCCAATCGGCGCCCAGCTGCCACGTGCCCAGACCGATCACGGACACGTCGCGGCCGGTGCGGCCGAGTGCGCGATGCGGGAGGGAGGAGCGTGCGGGAGCCATGCGTCGAGCCTATCTGCGAGGACGCCCCCGCCGAGGCGGCGTCAGACGAGCCCGCCGATCATCGCATCGCGGCGCAGCTGCTCGTGCGTCGCGTGGAGTCCGCCTCGAGAGCGTCCCAGCCGCGCGCGAGGGGTCGGTGCGGGAGCGACGTTCCGCACTCTGCACAGAAGGTGGGCATCTCCATCCCCAAAAGCAAGAGCCCCGGTGATCCGCCGTGATGCGGATTTCCGGGGCTATCTGTCTTGCTGGGGTACCTGGACTCGAACCAAGAACAACTGAACCAGAATCAGCCGTGTTGCCAATTACACCATACCCCAGGGGGTGACGACCGAAGTCGTACCGAGGGTCTAGCTTAGCCCACGCCGCGACCGAGTCCAAACCGAGTGCCGTCCGGGCAGTCTCATAGCTGGCACAACGACGCCGCAGGTGAAGCGGTCCTACCGTGACCGTTGTGACCGCGCTCCCCGCTTCTTCCGCCGCTCCGCTCCCGTCCGTCCGCGCCCAGGCGACAGCCCGGCGACGGTTCGGCACGCCCTGGCACTGGTCGCTCCTCACCCTGGGCGCGTTCGCGGCCGTGCTGACGACCTGGGGCGTCGGCGGCTCGATGTCGGATTACTACGCGTCCATCGCACTGTCGATGAGCCGGAGCTGGCCGAACTTCTTCTTCGGCTCTTTCGACCCCGCCGGCACCCTCACTCTCGACAAGATCCCCGGATCGTTCTGGATCCCCGCGCTCATCGTCCGCATCTTCGGCTTCTCTCCTGCCGCGGTCATCATCCCCAACGCGCTGGCCGCCGCCACTGCCGCCGTGGTCACTGCGATCACCGCTCGGCGCTGGGCGGGGGTGACCGCCGGTCTGGTCGCCGGGGCCGTCGTCGCCACGACTCCCATCCTGGTCGCGGTGGCGCGCTCCAACCAGCCGGAGACGTTCTTCGTGCTCGCGCTCGCTCTGACGGCGTGGGCGGCGACGCATGCGCTGCGCCGGGCCAGCTTCGGATGGCTGATGCTTGCGGGCGTGTTCATCGCGGCCGGATTCCAGACCTACATGCTCGAGGCATGGGCCGTCTGGCCCGCGCTCGCCGCTGCCTACCTGTGCACGCGGCAGCAGTGGTGGCGCCGCGTGTGGCACCTCGCCGTGTCCGGAACGCTCAGTCTGGTGCTGTCACTCAGCTGGATCATCGCCGTCTCGCTTGTGCCGGCATCCGACCGTCCTTATGTCGGCAGCACGCTGACGAACAACCCGTGGGAGATGGTCTTCGGCTACAACGGACTCGGCAGGTTCGGCGACACGACCGCCGACACCACGGCGTACCGCTCGTTCACTCCCCCGTTCTCGGGGAACCCGTCGGCCGTCCGACTGCTGAACAGCTCACTCGCCGATCAGATTGGCTGGATGATCCCAACCGCGGTCCTCGCGATCGTGATCCTCTTCGCACTGCGCGTGCGCCTGCCGCTGCTGGTGTTCGCAGCCGTGTGGTTCGTCACGTTCGCCGCGATGTTCTCGCTTGTCGCCGGCATGCACCAGTTCTATACGGCGTCGATGGCCATCCCCATGGCGCTGCTGATCGGCGCCGCGTTCGCCAAGGCCCGGCAACGTCGCGTCTTGTGGGCGCAGATCGCGCTGCCGGCAGCGGCGGCGACGACGGCGCTGATCATCAGCCTGAGCGTCGCATCGAATCCGGGAGCCGCGTTCTCGCTGCCGGTCGCGGTGGCACAGGCTCTCATCGCGGTCGCCGCCGTCATCGCCGTCGTCATGGAGCACCGCCGCGCACACGCACGGCGACTGACCGCCGTGATCGGCGTGATCGCCCTGCTGCTGACGCCGGCGAGCTGGGCCGTCGTGACGATGTGGTCACCCAACTCGACGAACCCGACGGCCGCGGGAGTGGCCAGCGTGTCCGGTATCGGCGGCGCCGGCGGCTTCGGAGCCGGTGCGCATGGCGGCGCCCCGGGATCGGCGGGCACCGGCGGGCCCGGCGTGTCCGGCACCGGCGGCTCGGCGCCATTCGGCGCGGGCCACCGTGGCGACGGGTTCTCCCGATCCGGCGGCGAGAGCGGACCCTCCGACGCCGGCACGCGCGGGCGCGCGAACGGCGGCGGTGCGCTCACCCGGGGCTCCGGCGGCTTCACGGGCTCACCGAGCGGGGTGCAAACGCCTACCGTCGGCACCGTCGCCTGGTTGAAGGAGCACCAGCAAGGCACCGCGTATCTGGCGGCGACCTTCGGGGCGCAGAGCGCGGCGTCGCTGATCCTCGCCTCGGACGGCGGCTCGTTCCTCCCCATCGGCGGCTTCGACGAGCGCGATCCTGCCCCCACGCTCGCGACGTTCCAGACGCTCGTAGCCGACGGGGAACTGCGATACGTGATCGCCGGCAACGGCGGTGGCTTTGGCGGATTCGGAGGCAGCGGAGGACCGTCGGGCGGGCTCGGCGGCACCGACAGCGCGAGCACCGCGGCCGGTCAGATCCGCACGTGGGTCGTGGCGAACTGCACCGAAGTCATGGACGCCCCGATTTCGGGCCTCTACTCCTGCGGCGCCTGATGCGCCGCGGCTCCCGGCTCAGCCGAGGTACTGAACCAGCGCGCCGAGGCGGCGCACCGACTCTGCCTTGCCCAGCAGCTCCATCGACTCGAACAGGGGCGGGGACACGCGTCGTCCACTGACAGCGACCCGGAGGGGGCCGTAGGCGATCCGCGGCTTCAGCCCGAGACCGTCGATCAGTGCCTCCGACAGCGCGTCCTGCACCGCCGCCGCGGTGAAGTCGTGCTCGGGCACCAGCTCGAGTGCTCCCACGGATGCCACGAGCACCTCCCCCGCATTGGCCGGCAGACCCTTCAGCGCATCTTCCTCGTAGGCGATGTCATCACGGAACAGGAACCCCAGCAGCCCCGGAGCCTCGCCGAGCAGCTGCATACGCTCCTGCACGAGAGGTGCGGAGACGTCGAGGGTGGTCTGCTGGGCCGCCGTCGGGGGGTTCTCGATCAGACCGGCGGCGTGCAGATACGGCACGAGGCGGTCGGCGAAGTCCTCGGCATCCAGCATGCGGATATGGTCGCCGTTGATCGACTCGGCCTTCTTCTGGTCGAAGCGGGCGGGATTGGGGTTCACGTCGACGATGTCGAACGCGGCGACGAACTCGTCGAGGGAGAACACATCCCGATCCGCCGCGATCGACCAGCCGAGCAGCGCGAGGTAGTTCAGCAGGCCTTCGTGGATGAAGCCGCGTTCACGGTGCAGGAACAGGTCGGCCTGCGGGTCGCGCTTGGAGAGCTTCTTGTTGCCCGTCTCGCCGAGGACCAGGGGCATGTGACCGAATCGGGGCATGAAGTCGGTGACGCCGGCGTCGATGAGCGCTCCGTAGAGCGCGAGCTGACGCGCGGTAGAGGGCATGAGGTCTTCGCCGCGGATCACGTGGGTGATGCCCATGAGTGCGTCGTCGACCGGGTTCGTGAAGGTGTAGAGCGCCTGGCCGCCGGCGCGGACGACGACGAAGTCGGGGAAGGAGCCGGCCGGGAAGGTGACCTCGCCGCGGATCAGGTCGACGTAGGTGAGGTCTTCGTCGGGCACGCGCAGACGCCACGCGGGCTCGCGCCCCTCGGCGCGGAAGGCGGCCTTCTGCTCCTCGGTGAGCTCACGGTCGAAGTTGTCGTAACCGAGCTGCTTGGCACGACCGGCGGCCTCGTTGCGGGCGTCGATCTCCTCCGCCGTCGAGTACGACTCGTAGACGGCGCCTGAGGCGATCAGCGTCTCGAGAACTCCGGCGTAGATCTCGCGGCGCTGCGACTGACGGTAAGGCTCATGCGGGCCGCCCTTCTCGACACCCTCGTCCCAGTCGATCTTCAACCAGGTGAGCGCGTCGACGAGCTGCCGGTAGCTCTCTTCGCTGTCACGGGCGGCGTCGGTGTCTTCGACACGGAAGATCAGCTTGCCGCCGGTGTGCCGCGCGTAGGCCCAGTTGTAGAGCGCGGTGCGGACCATGCCGACGTGCGGCAGACCCGTCGGCGAAGGGCAGAACCGTACTCGGACGTCGGTTCCGGTGGCGGCGGTGGTTCGGGGATGGATCGCGGCAGACATCCATCCCAGTCTAGGCCGCGGGCGACGTGGCCCTGTGGTCACCGTCGGGTGACGACGACCGCGCGGTGCCACAAGACGTCACGTCCCGGACCCGCATCACGAGCGCGCGCCCGCGACCGCTGCCAGTTCGCGACCCAGCACAGCGAGAACCGTGCTGACCGACGGCACGCGCTCGGCGTCGCGCGCCGTGACGATGTGCAGTCCGCGCGCCTCCGCCGACGGGAGCGGCGACGTCTGCACACCGGGCAGGGTCGGGAAAGAGTCCACCGCCATACGCGGAAGCGTCGCCACACCGAGCCCCTGCGCGACGAGGCCTTCGACGGCGACGGCGTTGTCGGTCTCGAACCCTATGCGCGGGTCGAACCCCGCTCGATCGCACAGTTCCAAGAGGTGCCCGCGACAGCGCGGACACCCCGCGATCCACGTCTGCTCAGCCAGCTCGGAGACGCTCTCGACGCCGGAGTGACCTGCCGGCAGGACGAGCAGCAGATCGTCACGCCCGGCACTGCGCACCGTCAGTCCGCGCGCGCTCGACCCGTGCGGATCGTCGCGGTCCCCGGGGTAGCTGAACGTCAGCGCGATGTCGGCACGATCCTCGCGAATCGCCTCCACCGCCTCCGGGGGCTCCGCCTCCACGTAGGTCAGGGTCAAACCGGGATGGGATGCCGCAAGCGAAGCGAGCAACCGCGGCACCAGCACGGGCGATGCCGAAGGGAAGGCGACCAGACGAACGACGCCGGTGCGCAATCCCCTCAGCTCGGCGAGTTCTTCCGCGACCGCGTCGAACGCATGCGTGACGGCCGGCGCGTGGCGGGCGAGCACCCGCCCTGCCTCGGTCAGCCGCACGCCCCGCCCCACCCTCTCGACGATCGCGACACCCAGACGAGCCTCCAACCGGCGCAGATGCTGACTGATCGCGGGCTGGCTGTATCCCAGGGAGGCCGCAGCGGCTGTGATGGAGCCGGTGTCGGCGATGGCCCGCACGGTCCGCAGGCTCTGCACGTCGAACTCCGGGGTGGCGTCATTCACCCATTCATCATCCCACGGCATGTTTTTCATCCAATACCTGCCGTAGATCTATGCATGGCTCGACGGCAGGCTGGACGCATGGTCACTGCCCTCGCCGCACCCGCCGACCCCCTCACCGCGCTTCGTGCCGAGTTCGGCACGGCCGCGGGCTACCTCGCCGCGTGCACGGCGGGTCTGCCGATGCGCGCCACCCGTCGCGCCGTCACCGCCGATCTCGAGGGGCACCCCGACATCGCCGGGTACAGCCGCGCGGTCGAGGCATCGCGAGCATCATTCGCGTCATTGGTGGGCGTCGATGCCGCGAGCGTCGCGATCGGCTCGCAGACGTCGGTGCAGCTGTCTCTGCTGATCGCAGCATTGCCTGCCGAGGCAACGGTGCTCGTGCCCGAGCACGAGTTCTCGTCGCTGGTCCTCCCCTTCGTGCACGCCGGCCGCGGCATCCGGGTTCGCACCGCCCCGCTGTCGCGATTGGCCGACGCGATCTCGGACGACATCGACCTCGTCGCCTTCTCGCTCGTGCAGTCGGCGTGCGGCGACGTCGCCGACCTCGATGCGATCTGTGACGCCGCCGGCGCGGTCGGTGCGCGCGTCGTGTGCGATGCGACGCAGGCCGTCGGATGGATGCCGGTCGACGCCGCGCGCGTCGACGCCCTGCTCTGCCACGCCTATAAGTGGCTGTGCTGCCCGCGCGGGGTGGCCTTCATGGCGCTCAGCGCGGACTATGCCCGTTCCCTCACGCCCGTTCAGGCGGGGTGGTACGCCGGGGAGGACCCGTGGTCGTCGTGCTACGGCGCCGATGCCGAACTCGCCGCATCCGCTCGCCGCTTCGATGTCTCGCCCGCGTGGCAGGCCTTCGTCGGCGCCGAGCCCGCGCTGCGCGCATTCGCACGGGTCGACATGCACCAGGTGCACGCGTATGTCACGGGTCTCGCCGCGTCGTTCCGTTCGCAGACCGGACTCGACGACCCCGAGACACCCACGGCGATCGTCACCTGGGTCGACCCCGACGGCGCCGACCTCGCTCGCCTTCAGGCGGCCGGCATCACGGCATCCGGACGCAACGGACGCGCCCGCGTCGCGTTCCACGTGTTCAACGACGACGACGACGTCGAGCGAGCCGTCACCGCCCTCGGCCGCTGACCTCCGAGCGACGGCGCTGTCTCTCCCCCGCCGCACGGCGTGGACGTGCCGTATTCAGTCTGCGCGCGAGGACCGATCGCCTGCACCCGCGGAATCACGCGGATGCCGAGACCCGCCGCCACCGCCCAGACTGAATACGGCACGCAGGCGGGACCAGCTGGCACGGGAGTCGGCGCCGGCATCGGCTGGACGTGCTGGGCGTGCGCGCTGCGCTGGGCGGGCGCACGACGCCGATTCCGCGGAGATGTCGGGATCAGAGGACCACTCCGCGTCAGATCGTCCTCGGCATCCGCCATCTCCTCGGCATGCCCCGCACCGCAAGCCACCCGAACAACCCCGCAACCGCTTCACCCCGGGCGCGTCAGCCGCGGCGCGCGTAAGGGGAGAGCACCGTGACTGCCACCACCAGCACCAGGGCGACCATCGCCAGCCCGCCGTAGCCGATCTGGCTCAGGACGACGCCGGCGAGCACGGCGCCGACGGCGGCGCTGAAGGTCATGATCGTGTCACTCAGACCCTGTCGCCGCGGCCGGAGACGCGTCGGGGAACTCTCGGTGAGCAGAGCCGCGCCCGAGACCGTCGCGGCGCTCCACCCCGCGCCGAGGAGGAACAGCGCGACCAGCACCGCCCACTGCGAATCGGGCATGGTCGTCGCCACGATCAGGGATGCCGCCAGCACCGCCTGACCCAGCAGGATCGTCGCGATGCGTCCCCATCGGTCAGCCAGTAGGCCGAACAATGGTGACAAGCCGTACATGCCGAACACATGCAGCGCGATCGTGGTTCCGACCACGAGGGTGACGTGCTCGGGCGCCAGGTGCGCCAGATGGATCGGCGTCATCGCCATCACCGACGCCATCACCACGTGCGATCCCGCCACCGCGAAGATCGCGTAGCGCGCGGCCACCGGCCGGTCGAGATCGTCGATGTGCTCACGCTGCGCATCGCCGCTGCGCGCCAGACGCTGTGCCAGCAGCAGCGGGTCGGGCCGCAGTGCCGCGAGGTAGAGCGCGAAAGCGATCAGCTGCGCCACGATCGAGAACGCGTAGGAGCCGGTGAGCGGCGGCATCCGCAGCGCGGCGCCGACGGCCTCTCCCGGCGTCAGGAGCAGCGGACCCAGTACACCGCCGACGGTCGTCGCCCAGACGACCGTGCCGAGGTCGCGCCCCCGGCGCGCAGCCGGTGCCAGGTCCGTCGCAGCGAAGCGCGACTGCAGATTGCCCGCGTTGCCGGCGCCGATGAGCACCACGCCCACGATCAGCAGCGGAAAGCTGCGCGCGGCCGCGGCGCTGATCACGACCGCGATGCCGATCAGCGCCAAGAGGTTGCCGAGCGTCAGGGCCACCCGCCGCCCCCGCCGCCCCGCCAGGCGCGCGAGCGGGATGGCGCACAGGGCAGCACCCAAGGTCACGGATGCCGTCGCCAGCCCCGACAGCGCCTCATTGCCCGACAGATCCGCCGCCAGCAGCGCGCCGAGCGAAACCGTCGCGCCGAACGCGATGCCGCCCAGCACCTGCCCGGCGGCGAGGACGGTGACGGTGCGCCGCTGGATCCTCGCGACCGCGGCAGCATCCATCGCCGGCGCCGTGTCGGTCACGCGTTTCGCGCGGTGTTGCGGAGCGTTCCGAGTCCCGTGATCTCGACCTCGACGGTCTGGCCCGCTTCGAACGGGCCGATGCCGGCAGGTGTCCCGGTGAGGATCACATCCCCCGGCAGCAGGGTGAAGGCCGCCGACGCGTACGCGATGATGTCCGGGACGGAATGCACCATGTCGGAGATCGGGCCGTCCTGGCGCACCTCCCCGTCGACCCGCGTCACGATGCGCGCACCGGCGTCCAGATCGAAGTCGGTCTCGATCGACGGTCCGAGCGGGCAGAACGTGTCGAATCCCTTGGCCCGCGCCCACTGGCCGTCCGACTTCTGCAGGTCGCGTGCCGTCACGTCGTTGCCGATGGTGTAGCCGAACACGTAGTCCAGCGCCGCGGATGCCGGGACGTTCTTGGCCACACGACCGATGACGACCGCAAGCTCGCCCTCGAAGTCCGTGCGCTCGGACTGCGGGGGCCGCACGATCGCGTCGCCGGGGCCGATGACGGCGGTGTTGGGCTTGAGGAACAGCAGGGGCGCCTCGGGCGCCTCGCCGCCCATCTCGGCGGCGTGGTCGCGGTAGTTCTTGCCGACGCACACGATCTTCGAGCGCGGGATGACCGGTGCGAGCAGCGCGACCTCACCGAGGGACACACGCTCCCCCGTCGTCTCGAAACCCGCGAACAGCGGGTCTCCGGCCAAGACGACCAGCTCGGTCTCGTCGACGATTCCGAAGCGGATCGCGTCGTTGTGGCTGAAGCGGACGACCCTCACGCCGCCGGCTCCGCGTCGCTCTCCGGCGCGTCGAGGCGCACGAGCCAGCCGTGCGTGTCTTCGCGGCGCCCGTACTGGATGTCGGTGAGCTCGTCGCGCAGCGACTGTGCGAGCGGGCCGAGAGGCTGCTCGTCGACGAACTCGCGCCCCTTCAGCACACCGATCGGAGCGACCACAGCGGCGGTGCCGCACGCGAACACCTCGACGATGTCGCCGGAGGCCACGCCCGAACGCCACTCGTCGATCGACACCGCACGACCCTCGATCTTGTGACCGCGGTCGGCGGCCAGCTGCAGGATCGAGTCACGGGTGATGCCCTCGAGGATCGAGTCCGACTGCGGCGTGACGATCGTGCCGTCCTTGTAGACGAACACGACGTTCATGCCGCCGAGCTCTTCCACGTTGCGGTCCTGGTCGAGGAAGACGACCTGGTCGCAGCCCTGCTCGTAGGCCTCCGCCTGCGGCAGCAGACTGGCGGCGTAGTTTCCACCCGTCTTCGCCGCGCCCGTGCCGCCCTTGCCCGCGCGTGCGTAGTCCTCGCTGAGCCAGATCGACACCGGCTTCGCGCCGCCCTTGAAGTACGCGCCCACCGGCGAGGCGATCACGTAGTAGCCGACCTTGTTCGCCGGGCGCACGCCCAGGAACGCTTCCTTGGCGAACATGAACGGGCGCAGGTACAGGCTCTGGTCGGCGCCGGCGGGTACCCACGCGCCGTCGACGGCGATGAGAGCCTTGAGCGACTCGACGAAGTACTCCACCGGCAGCTCGGGAAGCGCCAGACGCCGTGCGCTGCGCTGCAGGCGACGGCCGTTCTGATCGGGTCGGAAGGTCCAGACCGAGCCGTCGGCGTGACGATACGCCTTGATGCCCTCGAAGATCTCCTGCCCGTAATGCAGCACCGCCGCGGCAGGGTCGAGCGACAACGGACCGTAGGGCTGCACGCGCGGGCGGTGCCATCCGCCGCGCACCGACCAGCAGATGTCGACCATGTGGTCGGTGAAGGTCGTGCCGAAGGCGGGGTCGGCGAGCAGCTGCTCGCGTTCCGCCGCCGACTTCGCAGCGAGGTTGCGGGTGACCGCGAACTCCAGAGGGGCAAGTCCGGCGTCGGGTTCGTAGGTGAGGCTCATGTCGTGTCCTGAGGGTGTGAGCGGTCGGCGTGCGTGCGGCAGTTCCAGGCTACGCCTGGACTGCAGCGACGATGGCGTCGCCGACCTGAGTGGTGGTGCGGGGTGCGGAGCCCCTGTGGGCGATGTCCTCCTCGACGGCGCGGGTGACGCGTGCGGCTTCGTCGGCGAGCCCGAGATGGTCGAGCATGAGGGCGACGGAGAGGATCGCGGCCGTGGGATCGGCCTTCTGCTGTCCTGCGATGTCCGGCGCCGAGCCGTGCACGGGCTCGAACATCGAAGGGAACGCGCCGTCGGGGTTGATGTTCCCCGAAGCGGCGAGGCCGATGCCTCCGGTGACGGCGCCGGCCAAGTCGGTGAGGATGTCTCCGAAGAGGTTGTCGGTGACGATCACGTCGAAGCGGCCCGGGTTCGTGACCAGATAGATGGTGGCCGCGTCGATGTGCACATAGTCTACGGTCACCTCGGGGTGCTCCGAGGCCACGGCATCCACGATCCGTTTCCACATGCCGCCGGCGTGAACGAGGACGTTCGTCTTGTGCACGAGCGTCACCTTCTTGCGTCGGCGCTCCGCCTGGGCGAAGGCGTAGCGCACGACGCGCTCGATGCCGAACGCCGTGTTGACCGAGGTCTCGTTGGCCACCTCGTGCGGCGTACCGGTGCGGATCGATCCGCCGTTGCCGACGTAGGGGCCCTCCGTACCTTCCCGAACGACCACGAAGTCGATCTGCCCGGGATCGGCGAGCGGCCCGGGCGCACCCGGATACAGCTTGGACGGGCGGAGGTTGACGTAGTGGTCGAGCGAGAAGCGCAGCTTCAGGAGCAGTCCGCGCTCGATGTTCGCGTCCTTCAGACGTGGATCGCCCGGCACACCTCCGACGGCACCGAGGAGGATCGCGTCGTGCGCCGCGACGGCGGCGAGATCATCGTCGGTGAGCGTGTCGCCCGTGTCGAGGTAGCGCGCGGCGCCGAGCGAGAAGCGTGTCTTGTCGAAGGTGACCTCGGATGCCGCGGTCACGGCATCGAGCACCTTTTCCGCCTCTGCGACGACCTCGGGACCGATGCCGTCACCCGGAATGACGGCCAGCTTGATGACACGCGACATGGAACTCCTCGACACTGCTCGTACTCGGGCATGCGCGGCGCCGTCGGTGTCGACGTCCGTCGGGACGATCAGTGATCGACGTGGGCGCTGCGGGACCCTTTCAGCGTAGTGGCCGCGATGACCGCGGCGATGGCGACGAGCACGGCTCCGATCACCGCGGTGATGCCGACACCCGCGTCGAAGGCGTGTGCGGCCGCCGCGCGCAGCGCATCGGCGGTGGCGCCGTCGAGCGAGCCCGCGACCGTCATCGCCCCCGCCAGAGTCTCGCGCGCGGCATCCGCTGCCGCCCCTTCGACCCCCGCCGGAAGCACCATGCCGGTTCGATAGGCCGCCGTCAGGATGCCGCCGAGCACCGCCGTGCCCAGGACGGCGCCCAGCTCGTAGGCCGTCTCCGACACGGCGCTGGCCGCTCCGGCCTTGGCGGGAGGTGCACTGGCGAGAATGAGCTCGTTCGACACCGTCTCGGCGGCACCGATGCCGATGCCGAGCAGGACGAAGGCGGCGATCAGCAGGGCCAGGGCGCCGTCGCCGACCGCGCCGGGGACGAGCAGGTAGGCCACGACCGAGAACGTCAGCGCGACCGGCACGACCACGCGCGCCGAGACGCGCCGCGCGATCGGGACGACGAGAAGACCGGCGACGATCATCGCAGCCATGCCGGGCACCAAAGCGAATCCTGCGTCCATCGGCGACAGGCCGACGATCAGCTGCAGATGCTGCGCGACGAAGTACAGGAAGCCGACGAGGGACACAACGCTGAGGAGGTTCACCAGCAGCGCGCCGCTGAAGGTGCCGCGCGCGAACAGCCGCATGTCGAGCATGGGCTGCTCCGAGGCGAGCTGGCGGCGTACGAACGCGACCCCGAAGCCGAGTCCGGCTGCCGTCAGCACCACCGGCAGCACCCCGAAGCCGTGCACCGCGACCTCCTTGATCGCGTAGACGATCGGCACCATCGTCAGCATCGACAGGGCGATGCTGACCGGGTCGATGCGGCCCGGGCGCGGATCGCGACTCTCGGGAACCAGCAGCGGCGCAAGGATCAGCAGCGGGACGAGCACCGGAACCGACATGAGGAACACCGAGCCCCAGGCGAAGTGCTCGAGCAGGATGCCGCCGACGATCGGACCGAGGGCCGCTCCGGCGGAGAACATCGACGCCCACACCGCGATCGCCATGCGGCGTTGGTCGCGGTCGGTGAAGATGCTGCGCAGCAGAGACAGCGTGGACGGCATGAGCATCGCGCCGAACACGCCCATTCCCGCGCGAGCCGCGATCAGCCAGGCTGCGCTGGGAGCGAAGGCGGCCAGCACGGACACGGCGGCGAAGCCCGTCGCACCGATCAGCAGCATCCGTCGACGTCCGAACCGGTCGCCGAGCGTGCCCATCGTCACCAGCAGCCCCGCCAGCACAAGCGGGTAGGCGTCGATGATCCACAGCTGCTGGGCGCTGGAGGGGTTCAGGCTCAGAGCGATATCGGGCAGGGCGAAGCTCAGCACCGTGTTGTCCACGGAAACGAGCAGAACCGGCAGCATCAGCACGATCAGTGCGAGCCAGCCGCGCCATCCGACCCGCTTGCCGTTCGACTCGGCCAGGGTGATCTCTTCAGTCAGTGTCATCATTTATAAACCGTCCAGCCGGTATAGTAACAGACATGGACACCGAGCGCTCGATACGATCGACACCATGAGTCGCCCTCCCCTGGCCCGCGAGAAGGTGCTCGACGCCTTCGAGGCGATCCTCGTGGACGAGGGTGAACGCGCGGCGACGATGGATGCCACGGCGCGCGCAGCCGGGGTCTCCAAAGGTGGCCTGCTCTACCACTTCGCCTCGAAGGAGATGCTCGAGGCGGGCCTGATCGAACGCCTCCAGGCCCTCGTCGACGAGGACGTCGCGGCGATGTCGAGCTACCCGGGCGGCCCCATCGCCCACTATCTGCATTCATCCGTCATGTCGAACGACCCGATCGACCGCGTCATCCTCGCCACCTCGCGCCTCGCGCAGGGCGGCAACGGCCACGCCGCCGAGGCATTGCGGGAGGTGCGGGAGAAGTGGGCTGACGCGCTGCGTCCCTACGCCCCCGAGGGCGCGGCGCTCGATCTCGTGATGCTCGTCGGCGACGGCCTGTACTTCAACAACGCCCTGTCGGGCGGATCGATCCCCGGACCGGTCCCCCGCGGCGACGCGCTGAAGGCGCTGGTCGCCCTGGTCGAGCGCGCCGTCCGCTGACCCCCGTTTCGACTCGTCGCCGCGCTCCTCGCTCAACGACCGGGGGTGGAGG
>NZ_JAUF01000009.1:0-17086 GCF_000585455.1 Microbacterium sp. MRS-1 | reverse complement strand
CCGGCCGGCGCCATTCGCTCGACGACCGGGACGAAGCACCTGGCGTGACCCCCCCCCCCCCCGCGAGCCGACAGACCAGCCGGCTCGGCCGAGCCCGCTCGGCGCGCGGCCCGGCCGGCCACCCACCCACCCGAACTGCAAGGGATGCGGGGCGACACGCCGCTGCATCCGCGCATCACACCGCGTGTCGGCGCAGAGGCCTTGCAGTTCGGTCAGCGGCGCGCCGCCGCCACAGCCCGCGCCGGCACCACAGACGGCCCGCCACGGCGACAGCGGGACTCAGCGCTGGCGACGCTCGCGCACCCGCATGTTGACGACGATCGGCGTGCCCTCGAAGCCGAAGATCTCGCGCAGGCGCCGCTGGATGAACCGCCGGTAGCCCGGGTCGAGGAACCCGGTGGTGAACAGCACGAAGGTCGGCGGACGTGTGCCCGCCTGCGTGCCGAACAGGATGCGCGGCTGCTTGCCGCCGCGCAGCGGATGCGGGTGCTCGGCGATGAGCTCGGCGAGGAAGGCGTTGAACTTCCCGGTCGGAATGCGCTGGTCCCACGACTCCAGCGCCGTCTCCAACGCCGGGACGAGCTTGTCGAGGTGACGGCCGGTGCGCGCGGAGATGTTCACACGCGGAGCCCACGCGACGTGCGCGAGGTCCTGCTCGATCTCGCGCTCGAGGTAGCGGCGCCGATCGGAGTTCTCCATGTCGTCGTCGTTCAGGCGGTCCCACTTGTTGAAGGCGAGCACGAGCGCGCGGCCCGACTCGAGCACCAAGTCGATGATGTTGAGGTCCTGCACGCTGATCGACTGCGAGACATCGAGCACGACGACAGCCACTTCGGCCTTCTCGAGCGCGGCGGAGGTGCGCAGCGACGCGTAGAAGTCGGCCCCCTGCTGCAGGTGCACACGGCGACGGATGCCGGCGGTGTCGACGAAGCGCCACAGCTTGCCGCCGAGCTCGACGATCTCATCCACCGGGTCGCGGGTCGTGCCGGCGAGCTCGTTGACGACGACGCGCTCCTCACCGGCGGCCTTGTTCAGCAGTGACGACTTGCCGACGTTGGGGCGGCCGAGGATCGCGACGCGACGCGGTCCCCCGAGCTCGCCCTTGGCGACGGCCGAGACCTCGGGCAGCACCTTTATGACCTCGTCGAGCAGGTCGGCGACTCCGCGACCGTGGATGGCCGACACGGGGTGCGGCTCGCCCAGGCCCAGGTTCCACAGCGCCGCAGCCTCGGGCTCCTGGCGGGCATCGTCGATCTTGTTGGCAACGAGGAAGACGGGCTTCTTGGTCGTGCGCAGCAGCTTCACGACGGCCTCGTCGGTCGCCGTGGCGCCGACCATGGCGTCGACGACGAACAGCACGACGTCGCAGAGGTCGATGGCGACCTCTGCCTGCGCGGCGACGGAGCGGTCGATGCCGCGGGCGTCGGGCTCCCACCCGCCGGTGTCGACGAGCGAGAAACGGCGGTCCATCCACTCGGCCTTGTAGGTGACGCGGTCTCGCGTCACGCCCGGGGTGTCTTCGACGACCGCTTCGCGGCGGCCGAGGATGCGGTTCACGAGCGCCGACTTGCCGACGTTCGGCCGTCCGACGATCGCGACGACCGGCAGCGCGGGCAGCATCTCGACGACCTCGCCGCCGGCGGTGAAGCCCGCGAGCAGGTCGTCGTCCTCATCGTCCAGGTCGTAGTCGGCGAGCGAGGCGCGCAGCGCCGCCGCCCGCTGTTCCGCGAGTTCCTCGTCGAGGTTCGCGAGCTTCTCCTCGATCTGGTCGGGACCGGCCTCGTACTCGTCTTCAGCGGCCATCGTGGTTCTCCTGTGGGGTGGGGTCAGTCGCAGAGATCACGTCGAGGACGGCCTCCACGGTCTGAGCGAAATCAAGTTCGGTCGAATCGACGACCGTGACGCCGTCGGCGGCGGTGAGGAAGTCGACGACGGTGCTGTCGGCGGCATCCCGACGGTGAAGTGCCGCGGCGACGGCATCGGCATCCTCGCCGGACAGCTCGGCGCTGCGCCGGGCGGCGCGCACCTCGGGTGCGGCGGTAAGGAGGATCCGCACCGCCGCATCGGGGGCGACCACGGTCGTGATGTCGCGGCCTTCCACGACGACACCGGGCCGGCCCGAGTCGCGGACGAGCCGGCGGAACAACTCGTTGACCTGCGCGCGGACGGCGGGAACGCGGGCGACACCGCTGACGGCGGCGGTCACCCGCGGCTCACGAATGGCGGCGGTCACGTCGGCCTGCCCCACCCGCACCCAGTAGTCGTCGGGGTCGAGCGAGATGGCGTAGGGGAACTCGGATGCCGCAGCCACCACGACGGCTTCGTCCGCCGTGTCGGAGGCAGCGCCCGTCCCCCGCGCCAGCACGTGCCACGCGAGCGCGCGGTAGGCGGCGCCGGTGTCGAGGTAGCCGTAGCCGAGGGCGCGCGCCACCTGCTTGGACACGCTGGACTTGCCCGAGCCCGCGGGCCCGTCGATGGCGATCGTGACGGTCATGAGGGCAGGCTCGCGATCTTCCAGCCGCGCGCCGTCAGGCCGTCCTCGGCGTGACGGAGGATCGTCGGGTCGACACTGATCTCGGCCAGACCGAACTGCGCACCGGGCGAATGCTCCAGGCGCAGGTCTTCGACGTTGACGCCGAGCTCGCCGAGCTCGCCGAACAGGCGACCGAGCTGACCCGGCGTGTCGTCGACCATGACGACGAGGCTCTCGTACCGGCGGTTCTGTCCGTGCTTGCCGGGAAGACGCTCCACGCCGTCGTTGCCACGCCGGATCGTGTCGGCGACGGCACGCCGTGCGCCGGGCGCGTCGGGGGCGCGCAACGCGTCGGCGACGGCGCGCAGATCGTCGGAGAGCGCGTCGAGCACGTCGACGACCGGGGCCGCGTTCGCGCCGAGGATCTGCACCCACAGCTCGGGCGCCGAGGCCGCGATGCGCGTCGTGTCGCGCACGCCCTGTCCGGCCAGCCGCAGCGAGCCGTCGGGCGCGTCGACGAACCGGCCCGCGAGCAGCGATGCCACCAGCTGCGGCACGTGCGACACGAGCGCGACGGCGCGGTCGTGCTCTTCGGGCGTCATCTCGATGGGCGTCGCACCGAGGTCGAGGGCGAGCCCCTCGACGAGGGCGAGATCGGATGCCGGGGTCTCGGCATCACGGCACACGACCCACGGACGACCCACGAAGATGTCCGCGCGCGCCGAGATGGCCCCGCCGCGTTCGCGCCCGGCCATCGGATGCGAGCCGATGTAGTGCGTGAGGTCGACGCCGCGTCGGCGCAGTTCGCGGAGCGGATCGAGCTTCACGCTCGCGACATCGGTGACGACGGCATCCGGGAACGCGGCGAGTTCGCGCTCGACGACGTCGGCGACGACGTCCGGCGGGACGGCGACGACCACGAGCAGCGGGCGGTCACCGTCGGCGGCCGCGCGACCCGCGCCGTAGTCGACGGCGAGCCGCAGCTGCGCGGGCGACGCGTCGGCGAGCGCGACGTCGACGCCGATCGCGCGCAACGCATGGCCGATGCTGGCACCGAGCAGCCCGGCACCGACGATCCGGACCGTGCCGGAGGTGCGGGCCGCGCGGGTGCGCAGATCGGCAACGGCCTGTTCGGTCACTGTTCTCCGCCTCAGCTGTCCCCGGGCGGCGTGGGCGCCGCCTGGCGCGCCACGGTGAGCAGTGCGCCGCGTTCCACTGTAGTCAACTCGCGGGCCCGCCCCGCCGGGAGGGTTCCCAGGTGGAGCGGCCCGAACTGACGTCGCACGAGGTCGACGACGGGGTGGCCGACGGCTGCCATCATGCGCCGGACGATGCGGTTGCGCCCGGAGTGCAACGTGAGCTCCACCAGAGAGGTGCCGCCGGAGGTGTCGAGCAGGCGCGCCTTGTCGGCGGCGATGGGTCCGTCCTCCAAGTCGACGCCCGCGGTCAGCTGCGCGATCGTCTGGGCGGTCACGCGACCGGTGACCTTCGCGATGTAGACCTTGGTGACGCCGAACGAGGGGTGGGCCAGCACATGGGCGAGCTCGCCGTCGTTGGTCAGCACGAGCAGTCCCGAGGTCTCGGCATCCAGCCGGCCGACGTTGTAGAGCCGCTCGTCCCAGTCCTTCGTGAAACGGCGGAGGTCGGGGCGGCCCTGCTCGTCCTTCATCGACGAGACGACGCCGGTCGGCTTGTTGAGCATGACGTAGCGCTTGGTGGTGTCGAGTTGGATCGCTGTGCCGTCCACATCGACGAGGTCGGATGCCGGGTCGATGCGGCGTCCGAGCTCGGTGACGACCTCTCCGTTCACCCGGATCCGGCCCTCCACGATGTACTGCTCGCAGACCCGACGCGAGGCGACTCCGGCATTGGCGAGCACCTTCTGCAGGCGCACGCCCTCGGCATCCGGTGTGTTCGTCATCGCAGCACCTCCGCATCGAAACCGTCCGAGCCGTCGTCGAGCAGCGGCGAGATGTGCGGCAGCTCGTCGAGGGAGTTGATGCCCAGGTTCACCAGCAGCGCGTCGGTCGTGCCGTAGTTGATCGCGCCGGTCTCGGGGTCGGTGAACAGCTCGGTGATGAGGCCTCGCGCCAGCAGCGTGCGCACCACCGAGTCGACGTTGACGGCGCGGATCGAGGCGACCTGGCTGCGAGTGACGGGCTGCTTGTACGCGATGACGGCGAGCGTCTCCAGCGCCGCCTGCGACAGGCGCGACGGGGCCTGGCCGCCGACGTACTCGGCGATGAGGTCGTCGTGCTCATCGCGCACGTACAGCCGCCAGCCGCCACCCACTTCGCGAAGCTCGAAACCACGGCGAGGACCGCCCGTCTCGCCGTCGTAGTCGGCGACGAGTCCCTCGACGGCCTGACGCACGGCCGGCACCGGGGCGCCGACGGCGGCGGCGAGGGCGACGAGGCTCTGCGGCTCGTCGACGATCAGCAGGATGGCCTCGATGCGGCGCGCGACGTCAGCGGGCACCTGTGAGCGCACCGGTGGGGCGGTGTCGCTGTCGGTCTCAGTGGTCATAGTCGGCTCCCAGGGTGGCGAGGTTCTCTTCGGACCACCGCTCGGCGGTCCAGCGCAGGGTGAGCTCGCCGAGCGGCTCGAGCTGCTCGAACGAGAGGGCGGCGTGGCGGTAGAGCTCGAGCACCGCGAGGAAGCGGGCGACGACGACGCCGGTCTGTGCGACCCCGGCGACGAGCTCCCGGAAGTTGAGGGTTCCCGCGTCGCGCAGCAGCGTCACGACGATCGCGGCCTGCTCGCGGATGGACACGAGCGGCGCGTGGAGGTGGTCGAGTCCGACGTGCGGAATCTCCTTCGGTGCGAAGGCGAGCATCGCGAGGGCTGCGAAGTCCTCCTTGGACAGCGTCCAGACGAGCTCCGGAACGGCACGACGGTACTTCTCGTCGAGGCGCACCGCACGCACGTGCCGCCGGTCTTCGCGACGCAGGCTCCGTTCGAACCAGGCCGACACCTCTTTGAACGCCCGATACTGCAGCAGCCGCGCGAACAGCAGGTCGCGCGCCTCCAGCAGGGCGACGGACTCGGCATCCACCAGCTCGCCCTGCGGCAGCAGGCCCGCGACCTTCATGTCCAGCAGGGTCGCGGCGACGACGAGGAACTCGGATGCCTGGTCGAGCTCGTCGTCGGATTCGAGGCCCTTCAGGTACGAGATGAACTCGTCGGTGACTTTGCTGAGCGAGATCTCGGTGATGTCCAACTCGTGCGTGCCGAGCAACGTCAGCAGCAGATCGAACGGACCGTCGAAGTTGCCCAGCGAGACCCGGAACCCGGTCGGCTCGCCCTCCGGGGCGGTCGGAGTCTCGGCGGTGATGACCTCGGGGTCCTCAGGCGACGGCGCCACGAGCCACCAGCTCCCGCGCGAGGCGCAGGTAGGCCTGGGCGGCGGCGTGCTCCGGGGCGAACGTGGTGATGGGAACGCCCGACACCGACGCGTCCGGGAATTTCACCGTGCGCCCGATCACCGTCTCCAGGACGTCGTCGCCGAACGCTTCCACAACCCGCTCGAGCACCTCGCGCGAGTGGAGCGTCCGCGGGTCGTACATCGTCGCGAGCACACCGTCCAGCTCGATCGCCGGGTTGAGCCGGTCGCGCACCTTGTCGATCGTCTCGATGAGCAGGGCGACCCCGCGCAGGGCGAAGAACTCGCACTCCAGCGGGATGAGCACACCATGGCTCGCCGTGAGGGCGTTGACCGTGAGCAGTCCCAGCGACGGCTGGCAGTCGATGAGGATGACGTCGTACTCCCCCGCGACCTTGCGCAGCACGCGCGCGAGGATCGTCTCGCGGGCGACCTCGTTGACGAGGTGCACCTCCGCCGCCGACAGGTCGATGTTGGCCGGGATGACATCGAGACCCTCGACCGAGGTGTGCACGATCGTCTCGTGCGGATCGCGCTTCGTGTCCAGGAGCAGGTCGTAGATCGTGGGGATGTCGTGGGTCTGGATGCCCAGGCCCGCCGACAGCGCACCCTGGGGGTCGAAGTCGATGGCGAGCACGCGACGCCCGTACTGGGCGAGCGAGGCGGCCAGGTTGATCGTGGTCGTCGTCTTGCCGACGCCGCCCTTCTGGTTGCAGAGGGCGATGATGCGCGCGGGGCCGTGCGCCGACAGCGGCGGCGGGGTCGGGAAGCCCTGGTACGGCCGACCGGTGGGACCGATGGGCACGTCCTCCGAGAGGGCCTTCTTCGTCCCCCGCGTCTTATCCGCCACCGACACTCCTGCTTCCTGATGCCCTTCCCAGGGCCTGACGGACCTGCGCCGCCGTGTTCCTCGATTCTCGCACAGGGTGGCGGCGGCTCAGCCGAGGCCCCGCAGGGTGTCGACGTCGACGAGCCCGGCGTGAAGCCCTCCACCGGCGATCAGCGACGGGATCGATACGGTCCGGATCTCGTTCTCGACGACGTCGCGTGCGTGCTGGAGGGATGCCGCAACCTCCGGCGATCCGGTGAGGGCGACGATCCGCGCGATGTCGTCCGCGGTGTAGCCGTCGTCGCTCAGCCACTGCTGCAGACGCAGGGTGGCGTCGGCGGCGCTCGCGCGGTTCATCCACTCCTGGGTCGTGGTGCCGTCGGCCGCCTGCGTCGTGAACAGCTGCTCGAGGATGAACCAGTCACCGGTCTCGGCGGCAGCGTTCGTCGAGCCGGCCGGCGCGCGCTCGGCCTCGAACGCACGGATCGCGGTGAGGTAGGTGGCGATCAGCTGCGAGTTGGCGAACTTGTCGCCGACGCCGGCGCGGATCGGATAGGCGAGGTAGGTCACGTTGTGCGTCTGATCGAAGCCGGCCTCGCGCATGTTGCGGAACAGCTGCGCGCAGTAGTGGCAGCCGGGATCGAGCACCTCCAGCGCCGTGGGACGCCCGGCGGTGTACCCGCCGAGGTAGGTGGCATCGGCGGGGGCGAAGTCCGCGGCATCCCAGGTGCGCAGCCGACCGGGGACCGTCGCGATCGTGTCGCCCACCGACGCGAACTCGCGGCCGAAGGCGCCGAGCACGTCGCCCTCTCCGATCGACTCCCAGAACCCGGGCTGGATGGCGTCGATCGAGCACGCCTGCGCGGCGAGGGAGCAGGCCTGCGCGTTCTGCTTGTCGCACGTGCCGTAGACGAGGAGGTTCAGGCCGCTGCGCCCGACGAGATAGAGGCTGACGATGAGGCTCAGCACCATGAGCCAGGCGAGGACCTCGATCGCGATGCTGGCCGGCCGTACGAGGCGGGGCGCGCGCACCGCCAGGGGCGCCAGGAGCGAGTTCTTGACGTCGTCGCGGAAGGTCGTGTCGCACGGGCGCAGCGTCACTCGGCGCCACGCGCACCCCCACGCCTTCCCGAGGAGCTTGCGATATTTCGCCGATACGGCAGAGAGCACGAGCACGACGAAGAACGCGACGATGCAGACCACGTCACAGTCCCTTCATCATCGCGGTCATGACCTCGAGGGTGCGGTCGATGTCCGCGTCGGTGTTGTGGGCGCCCACGCTGAAGCGCACGAGCGGGCCGAGGCCGCGACGCTCCAGAATCCAGTAGTGCGCGCAGAACGCGCCGCTGCGGACGGCGATGCCGCCGCGCGCGAGGAAGGCGGCGAGCCGGTGCCCGTCGACGCGCTCGGGCAGCACCGAGATCACGGGCGACGCGTCACCGATCATCTGCAGGCGCGGGAGCGCGGCGAGCCCCGCGTGCAACCGGGCACCGAGCCGCGCCTCGTGGGCGGCGAGCGTCTCTCCCGCGCCGCTGCGGAAATCGCCGCTCCACTCCAGGGCGGCGCCGAAGCCGATGATCTCCGCCCATGCCTGCAGACCCGGTTCGAGCCGAGTGTGCGGATCGGGCAGCAGTGCGAAGTCGTCGGCGGTCACGGCACTCACTTGGCCGCCGCCGACCATGACGGGCTCGAGCGAGAGCAGCAACTCACGGGTGGCGACGACGACGCCGAGCGACGGTCCGTACATCTTGTGCGCCGAGAAGCAGATCGCGTCGGCGTCGAGACCGCGCAGAGACTCCAGGGCGTGACCGGCCGCCTGCGCGGCGTCGACGATCACGATGCCGCCGACGCGGTGCACGCTGGTGATGAGTTCGCGGAGGTCCGGCGTCACCGCACCGATCACGTTGTCCATCGCCGACACGACCACGACCGCGTCGCGCATCGTCTCCGCATCGACGAGCACGCGTGCATCGTCGTCCCGCTCCACGACGACGCGAGGGATGCCGGCACGCCGCGCGGCCGCGATCGTCGAGAGGAACACCGCATTGTGCTCGGTGACGGTGGTGACGATGCGGGCGAAGCGCCCGGGCGCCAGCGCCGACAGGAGCAGGTTGAGTCCGTAGGTGGTGTTCAGCGTGAAGGCGCACGAGTAGTGGCGAGGTGACAGTCCCAGGGCGGCGAGCGTCCGTTCTCGCACCCGTGCCACCTCGGCATCCACCCGCCGCCCCGCGTCATAGCGCACACGCCCGCCGCAGGCGTAGAGGTGCAGGTAGTAGTCCTGGACGGCGTCGATCACCGGCTGGGGTCGCAGCGTCTGGCAGGCGGAGTCGAGGTAGACCTCGTCGCTGTCCAGATAGTCGAAACCCGGACGGTCCGCGGATCTCGCCTCGGCAACGCGGGTGACGGGCGCTTCCTCGGCGCGCCGACCGAAGAGCCCTCGTCGGGTCGGGCGGCGCGCGGCATCCATGCCGCCATTGTGGTCGGACCTCCCCTTCCCGCGGCGGCGCTCCGGCCGTGAAAGATCCGGGCGCCGCCGAGGCTCAGATGAGGCTGCCGATGACGTCCAGCCGCAGCTGGGCCGCCACCGCGATCACGAGGTAGTCCAGCACGACGACCAGAGGCAGCCACGACAGCACCACGGCGCCGATGCGCCGCGCGACGTCCGCGCCGCCCCAGACGCCGTCGGCGAGAGTCCAGCCCAGCACCGTCCAGAACAGCGGGATCGTCACGAGCCAGATCACCATGCACCAGGGGCAGAGCGACCCGTACTCGAAGACGCTGCGGTACGCGAGCACGTGCACGAACACGAACGCGCCCGCGACGAAGATCGCATACACCCGCCAGAACCAGGTGCGCAGCCCCGCGGGGGCGGCCAGTGCCGAGACGCCCGCATAGATGGGCCCGAAGAACAGCATGATGCCGATGATCGCGTTGCTGAATCCCAGCAGGTTGCCCCCCGGTGACAGCAGGTTCGGGCCGCACGTCACGATCGGGCTGATGCTGCAGCTGATGAGCGGCGTCCCGCCCGTCAACTGGCCGATGTACTCGAGGTACAGCAGGAACGCGACGATACCGCCGAGTGCTCCGGCGACGATCCACCAGATCGCCAGGCCCCGCCGCGGACGGTGGAGGCGAGGCGCCGCGGGAGCGGTCGCGAGGGGAGAAGGCGCAACGATCATGGCGCCATCGTCTCTCGCCGCGGGTCGCCGTGCGGTCTGGATGCGCCGGATTTATCCCGCCGACATGGCCCGATTGCGGCCGTGGGAGAGTCAGCGCGCCCGCGGGTGCGACGTGAGGTACACGTCACGCAGGGCGTCGACGGTCACGTGCGTGTAGATCTGCGTCGTCGCGACGGAGGCGTGACCGAGCATCTCCTGTACGACGCGCACATCGGCCCCGCCCTGGAGGAGGTGCGTCGCGAACGAGTGCCGGAAGGTGTGCGGCGAGACGTGCGCCTGCAGGCCGGCGCGCTCGGCCGCCGCCTGGATGATCAGCCACGCGCCCTGGCGCGACAGCGGCGCCCCCCGCGCGCCGAGGAACAGGCGCGGGCTCGCGTGCCCGCGACGTGAGAGTTCCGGGCGAGAACGGGCCAGATAGGCGTCAACGGCGGCGCGGGCGTACGAGCCGACCGGGACGATGCGCTCCTTCTGCCCCTTTCCGCGCACGCGCAGCAGTTCGGTGTCGCCCGCGATGTCGTCGACGTCGAGCTGCATCAGCTCCGAGACGCGCGCGCCGGTGGCGTAGAGCAGTTCGAGCAGAGCGCGGTCGCGAAGGCGGATCGCATCGGTCTCGGTGGCGATGCCGGGCGCAGGGCCGGCGGCATCCAGAAGCGCCGCGATCTGATCGATCGTCAACGCCTTCGGAAGGCGTTGGGGCGTCTTCGGCGGGGTCAGGCGATCGCTCGCGTCGGAGAGCTCGATCCCCTCCCGCACGAGGAAGCGGTGCAGGCCGCGCACCGACGATTGCAACCGCGCCAGAGACGTCGCCGCCGGCGGCGGATCGGCGGCAGCGCGATCCGCGGTGAACTGCGCGACGACAGCCGGGGTGATGTCGGATGTGTCCTCGACGCCCGCGGCGGCGAGCCACTCGCCATAGCCTCCGAGATCGCGCCGGTACGCCGCGACCGTGTGCTCCGAAAGGCCGCGCTCGATCGTGATGTGACGCAGATACGCGTCGATCGCACGCTCGAGCTTCACCGCATCATCCGCTCCGACGCACGCTCACCGATGCCCGTCACCGCGCGTGGCCGGATCCGTCCTCGCCGACGCTCCGTGACCGCCGCGGCCAGGGTGCGTCGCCCGGAGCCAGCGTCGCCCAGTCCCGCGCGCGGGACGCGTGGGCGGCGAGCGCCCCGACGACCAGTGACGGATTCTGCACACGGCGCGCGAGCACGGCGTCGACGACCTCATCCAGCGGCACCCACCGCACCTCGATGTCGGCTTCTTCCGCCTCCCGGGCGAACGTCTCCTCCGCCGCACGCAGATCGCGTGCGAGGTAGATGCGGATCGTCTCGTCGCTGCCGCCGGGCGAGGTCATGAACTCCCCCAGCACGTTCCAGGATGCCGCGACAAGGTCCGCTTCTTCGGCCAGCTCGCGCTGAGCCGCCACGAGCGGCGACTCACCGCCGATGTCGAGCAACCCGGCCGGGATCTCCCAGTCACGCAGCCGCACCGGGTGACGGTACTGCTTGATGAGCAGCACCCGATCGTTCTCATCGAGCGCGAACACCGCCACCGCGCCGGTGTGATCCATGTACTCCCGGACGATGGACGCCCCGTTGTAGGCGACCTCGTCGCGACGGATGTTCCACACCCGTCCGACGAACGGCGTCTCGCTGCGGACGACCTCGACCTCGACCGCCTCGTCGGTCAGTGGCCCCGCCGCCGTCGGGTCAGTCACCCTCGACCTCGAAGAGCTCGCTCGAGCGGTGCCGGTCCAGTGCCGCCGCGATGAGCCCGCGGAACAGAGGGTTCGCCTCGGTCGGCCGCGAACGCAGCTCGGGGTGTGCCTGCGTGGCGATGTAGTACGGGTGCACGTCGCGCGGCAGCTCGACGTACTCGACGAGCCCGTGGTCGGGCGACAGACCCGAGAACCACATGCCGGCGCCGGCAATCTGATCGCGGTAACGGTTGTTGACCTCGTAGCGGTGGCGGTGACGCTCGCTGGCGCGCTCGGCGCCGTACACCTCGGCCGCCAGCGACCCCGCGGCCAGTTCGGCCTCGTAGAGCCCGAGCCGCATCGTGCCGCCCATGTCGCCGTGGTCGATGATGTCGACCTGCTCGGCCATCGTCGCGATCACCGGGTGCGTGGTGTCGGGATCGAACTCGCTGGAGGAGGCTCCCTCGATGCCGGCGACGTTGCGCGCGTACTCGATGACCATGCACTGCAGTCCCAGGCAGATGCCGAGGGTCGGGATGCCCTGCTCGCGGGCGAAGCGCAGGGCGCCGAGCTTGCCCTCGATGCCGCGGATGCCGAAGCCACCGGGAACGACGATGCCGTCGAGCGCGCCGAGCGCCTTCTCCGCGCCCTCCGGCGTCTCGCAGAGGTCGGAGGCGATCCACTGGACCTGCACCTTGGTCTCCTGCGCGAAACCACCGGCCTTGAGCGCCTCGGTGACCGACAGGTAGGCGTCGGGCAGGTCGATGTACTTGCCTACGAGACCGATCGTCACCTCGTGCTTGGGGTTGTGCACGGCGTTGAGGACCTTGCTCCAGCGCGTCCAGTCGACCTCGGCCGCCTTGGCGCCGAGACCGAGCGCATCGACGATGTAGCTGTCGAGGCCCTGCTCGTTGAGCATCGTGGGGATGTCGTAGATGGAGGGCACGTCGATCGCGTTGACCACGGCATCCTCGTCCACGTCGCACATCAGCGCGATCTTGCGCTTGTTCGACTCGGTGACGGGGCGGTCGCTGCGCAGCACGAGAGCGTCGGGCTGGATGCCGATCGAACGCAGGGCCGCCACGGAGTGCTGGGTGGGCTTGGTCTTCTGCTCGCCCGACGCGCCCATGAACGGCACGAGCGACACGTGCACGAAGAACACGTTCTTGCGTCCGAGCTCATGGCGGATCTGACGCGCCGACTCGATGAACGGCTGCGACTCGATGTCGCCGACGGTGCCGCCGATCTCGGTGATGATCACGTCGGGCTTGGGCGTCTCGTCGGCCTGCAGGCGCATGCGGCGCTTGATCTCGTCGGTGATGTGCGGGATGACCTGCACCGTGTCGCCGAGGTATTCGCCGCGGCGCTCGCGCGCGATCACCTGGGAGTAGATCTGCCCCGTGGTCACGTTGGCGGCCTGACTCAGCTCGATGTCGAGAAAGCGCTCGTAGTGCCCGATGTCGAGGTCGGTCTCCGCACCGTCGTCGGTGACGAACACCTCGCCGTGCTGGAACGGGTTCATCGTGCCCGGGTCGACGTTCAGGTACGGGTCGAGCTTCTGCATCACCACGCGCAGTCCGCGCGCCGTCAGCAGATTGCCCAGAGACGCGGCGGTCAGACCCTTCCCCAAAGACGAAACGACACCGCCCGTCACGAAGATGTGCTTGGTGGTGTCGCTTGAAGTCTTGCCCGCCGTCTTACCTGCTGAATGAGTGTCCGTCACGGGCTTTCATCCTATCAGTCCGGAGTGGCCGAGGCTCAGAAGCTCCCGGGCGTGCTCGAGTGCGGTCGTCGAATCGGCCAGCCCCGACAGCAGTCGCGCCATCTCGGCCTCACGGTCCGCGCCGGTGAGCGCGCGCACGCTCGAGGCGGTGACCGAGCCGTCGCCGGCTTTGACCACGCTGAGGTGGTTCGAGGCGAAGGCCGCCACCTGGGCGAGGTGGGTGACGACGATGACCTGACTCGTCTCGGCGAGGCGTGCGAGGCGGCGACCCACCTCGATCGCGGCGGCGCCGCCGATCCCGGCATCCACTTCGTCGAACACGAAGGTGGGCACACCGCCGGTGCCCGCGATGACCACCTCGATCGCGAGCATGACGCGGCTGAGCTCGCCCCCGGATGCGCTCTTGGCGACCGGGCGGGGCTCGGCGCCCGGGTGCGGCGCCAGCAGAATCGTCACCTCGTCCCGGCCGGATGCCGACGCCCCACCCTCCTCGACGGCGACGACGACGCGTGCGTCGGGCAGCGCGAGCGCGTGCAGCTCCTCGGTGACGGCGGTCGCGAGCCGCTCCGCCGCCGCGCGACGAGCGGCCGTGAGTCGTTCGGCGGCCGCGTCCAGGACGGCCGCGGCGTCGCGCTCGTCGCCGCGGAGACGCGCGATGCGCTCTCCGTCGTCGTCGAGCTCGGCGAGACGGAACGCGCCCGATCGAGCCAGCTCGAGTGCGGCTTCCAGGCTGCCGTGGGCACGCACGATGCTCGTCACGGCGGCCCGGCGCTCCTCGACCGCGGCGAGTTCGTGGGGGCCTGCATCGTCCAGATCCGCCAGGTACGCGCTCAGCTCGGTGGCGAGATCAGCGACCCGATACGAGATGTCGTCGAGGATCGCTGCATGGGCGGCCAGCACGGTGTCGGCGCGGACCACCCTCTCCAGCGCGCGACGCGCCTCGGCGACGAGCAGTCCCACATCGGGGACGTCACCGCCGCCCGACAGCGCATCGTGGGCGATGGCGGCCGCCTGGCGCAGTTCCTCGACGTTCGACAGTCGTTCGGCACGTTGGGCGAGCTCGATGTCTTCGCCCGGCTGCGGATCGACCTGCTCGATCTCGGCAAGAGCAGCACGCAGCTGTTCGGCTTCGGCAGCGCGCGCCTCGGCGTTGCCGGTGATCTCCGCGATCTGGGCGGCGAGCTCACGCTGCGCGGCGTAGGCCCGCCGGTACTGCTCCAGGACGGGCCCGATCTCCGCGGCGCCGAAGCGGTCGAGCGCATCGCGCTGGGCTCCGCCCGAACGCAACCGGAGCTGATCGGACTGGCCGTGGACGACGACGAGCTGCTCGGCGAGATCGGCGAGCACGCCCGCGGGCGCGGCGCGACCGCCGACGCTCGCGCGGCTGCGTCCCTCCGCGGTGACCGTGCGGCCCAGGTACAGCTCGGCGCGCCCGTCACCGATCGGTTCGACCTCTCCCCCGGCATCCGCCACGCGGTCAGCCACGGCGCCCGACTCGGGGACCAGCCACACGCCCTCGACGGCCGCCTGGGCCGCGCCGGCGCGGACGACGCCCGAGTCGGCGCGCGCGCCGAGAAGGAGGCCGAGCCCGGTGACGACCATCGTCTTTCCGGCTCCGGTCTCTCCGGTGATGGCGGTGAAGCCGGGACCCATCGGAAGCGTCGCGTGAGCGATGACACCGAGGTCCCGAAGCGTCATCTGCTCGATCACGCGCGCCCCTCCGCGCCCATCGGCCGTGATGCTGAGGTCTCATCGGGACCGCGCCATCCGGTCACCGGCAGCTGGAACTTCCGCACCAGCCGGTCGGTGAACGGAGCCGGATGCAGGCGCGCAAGGCGCACGGGCTGCGAGGACTTGCGTACGACGACGCGAGCCCCGGGCGGCAGGTCGTGAGAGCGTCTGCCGTCGCACCACATGATTCCCGTGCCGTCCGTGCGCGCGAGCACCTCGATCGCAACAGTGGCTTCTGGTCCCACCACCAGCGGGCGCGCGAACAGCGCGTGAGCCGACAGCGGAACGACGGCGATCGCGTCGACGGTGGGCCAGATCACCGGGCCGCCGGCTGAGAAGTTGTAGGCGGTGGAGCCGGTTGGGGTGGCGATCACGACGCCGTCGCAACCGAAACTCGACAGCGGTCGGCGGTCGATCTCCATGACGACCTCCATCATCCGCTCCCGCGCCGCCTTCTCGACGGTGGCCTCGTTGAGGGCCCAGGTCTCGTAGATGACGTCTCCGCCCGCGTCCTTGACGCGCACGGAGAGCGTCATCCGCTCCTCGACCTGATAGTCGCAGGCGATGATGCGACGCATCGCATCGTCGATGTCGTCCGGATCGATCTCGGCGAGGAAGCCGACGTGCCCCATGTTGATGCCGAGGATCGGGGCGGCACCGTCGCGCACGAGCTCGGCGGCGCGCAGAATCGTGCCGTCGCCGCCCAACACCACCGCCAGCTCGATGTCGGTGACCGCGACGTCAGTCCCCAGGGCGGCGAGGGGGCCGAGATCCGACAGCGCATCCACCAGCTGCGGATCGTCCACCGCGAGCACCGGACGAGCATCGGCGGCGATGAGCGCGGCGATCACCCGCCGAGCCGCTGCCACCGTGTCGTCGCGGCGCGCGTGCGCCACGACGAGGATGGAGCGCGGCGTTGTCGGATCTGTCATACCGCTCCCGTCGCTTCGTCGATCGTCCTCAGCCATTCTGTCGGATTGCCATGGGAGGCCAGCGCGTCGCCATCATCCGGTGGACGCTGATCGCGCGGGCGCAGGTGGACGAGGTACTCGTGATTGCCGTGCGTGCCGGCGAGGGGCGAAGAGATGAATCCCGCCGTCGCCAGCCCCGCATCCCACGCAGCCCACAGCACCCCGGCCGCAGCGTCGGCGCGAGCCGCGGCATCCGTGACCAGGCCCTCACGCACACCGGTGCGCCCCACCTCGAACTGCGGCTTGATCAGCAGGATGATGTCGCTGTGCGCCGGCGCGACAGCCGCGATGGCCGGCATCACCAGCGTGAGCGAAATGAACGACAAGTCCGCAACGATCACATCGGGGTGGATGGGAAAGCCGGCCGCGTCGGACACCGACGCGGCCGTCATGTACCGGACATTGAACCCCTCCACGACGCAGACGCCCGCATCGCTTCGGATCAAGGGAGCCAACTGGTCGTGGCCGACGTCGACCGCGACGACCCGACTCGCTCCACGCTCGCGCAGTACCTGAGTGAACCCGCCCGTCGACGCCCCGAGGTCGAGCGCTTCGCGACCCGCGACCTCCACGTCGAAGGCGTCGAGGGCTGCCAGGAGCTTGTGTGCTGCCCGGCTCACGTAGTGATCGGCGCCGTCGACGACGAGCACAGCGTCATCCGACACCGGCGTCGACGGCTTGAGCACGTAGACACCGTCGACGGTGACCAGACCCGCCTCGATGTCGCGGGCCGCCTGCGTGCGCGACCGGGACAGCCCGCGAGAGGCCAAGGCCGCGTCGAGTCGAGCCGTCACTGCGCGCCGTCGCGCGGACCGGACTCGAGCCGGCGCGCGAGATCGTCGTGCAACGCGACATAGGCGGCCGCACGTTCAGCGAGCGGCTGCTCCTCGATCACCTCGAGCGCGGACAGCAGATCCTCGCGGCGGGCGTGCGAGTCGTCGGCGTTCATGGACATACCCTCCACGATAGTCGCCGACGCCGACACGACCGCGGCGACAGCGAAAGCTGCCGGCATCGTTCATGGCGATGCTTCGGGTCGTGTTAACGGGAAATGGCCACCCAGCGTTGGGTGGCCATTTCCTGAAAAGAAGTCCGGCGG